>NZ_QTPW01000008.1:0-281295 GCF_003857965.1 Burkholderia sp. Bp9031 | reverse complement strand
CCAACGAATGCCTGCTATCTGGCAGCGATTCGTCCCTGGGCCGGACGATGCGGACTCAAGTTAAGCGGCACATTGAATGACCGATTTGGGGAATTGCGCCCGACCGCTTCGGGTCGACTCCGGTCCGCTGATGATCTGCGAGCGCGAGCACAGATTAGGGGTGGGCTTGCCCAATCGCGCTCGCATGGGCGCGACCACCACGGCTGCGATCACTCCCGAAAGGACGGATCAAGCCCCTCGACCCATCGCATCAGCGCATAAAATGCCCTTGCTTCAGGACCCGCGTGCAAGTGCTCGAACTGTTGCACCGCGTGTTCACAAACAGCGGGTGCCGGTAAGGTCCAGTCGTTGATATTGCCTATCGGCGTGTCAAAGTGCGGGCCGAAGGGCAAACAGCCCCGGCGTGAAACACACATGAAACCGGGGCTGTCGGGTACGTCAATGCAGTTGTCGCTTTAGATCGGAAAGTTCCGAATGCATCGTACTTACTGCATTCATGATCTTGGCATCAAGACTGCCGGCCTGTTGGCAAGCACGCTCTGCACGATCACCGATTCGTTCGAGATCGTCGACGCATTGCCGAATACGATCTTCATCGTTGGACGCCATGAGCTTCTTCGCCGATTTGCATTCCTTGTCCAACTCATCCACCCAGTTGATCAGGTCCTTTGGAATCGTCCTGTCGGCGTGGCAGGTACGTGATGCCTCGCTCACGGTTTGCTGCAGATGGGTAAAGCGCTTTTGGATTTCACTGGCTTGCAACATGATGAACGCCTCCTTGAACGTCGGTTCCAGATGCGCTCAGGCAGCAGCTAACTCCGGCGTTGCCCGTGGTATCGCCAGTCGCTCGCTTCAATCGGCCGGCGGCAACACTGCATTGCATCAAAGCTGCAACCGAGCCCGCGGAACGTGGAAGTTCTAGTGTAGGGCACTACCGCAGGGAGTAGTAATCCGGGCAGTGGAGCCAGGATGCGACATCGACGTGACACTCCGTGCACCGCCGACGGCGCAGGCTGATTGCTCGAGGCAATATCTCCTGTGCGCTCGCGCCCTGAGAGCTGCAAGGAGCTGCAAGGACTCCTGACCCCGAATACGCATGGCCTTGGATGCCGGACTCGTCGTCCCATCGGTAAGCGATCGATAAAAGACAGAAACCGGCCATGAACAGACGTGGCCGGTTCGCATCCGCCACCGGACAACCAATCGATACATTTTCCAGATATCGACGCGGTATGGAAAATGCGCACGTAGTGGTATCGAGTCATAAGGCGCCAGGTTGCGACGACGCCGGGGGCTATCAAAATGGACATGTTGAGAATGGCGCAGGAAGCGGGATTGGCAGTGCTTCTGGAGGGGCGTATCGGCCAGCAGGAATACAGCAGCGTATCCGGGTCAAAGGATGCATTGCTGCGCTTCGCCCAGGCGATTCGGGTGGCGATGGTGCAGGAACTCGCCTTACGCGCCCGCTTGAGGCTTCGTAACCTTTCTTCCCAATCTCGGTGGCGCTCCAAGCACAAACGCGCTGGAAATGGACCCGCCCGCAAATCTGAAGAATGGTTACGCTGCAGCCAGCGACAAAGGCTCGATTGCGATGATCAGCCGAAGTCGGCTTGAAAGCGGAGGAGGTGGGTCGCACCTGAATGACTCACACGGGTCGGGCTGCGACCTCCGCAGCCGCCGAGCGGCGATACGGCATTGTTCCGACGGGATCCGCCAGTTTGGGACATTCGTTTCCGCCGCGTCGCGATGCTGAGGTGTCGCTTCGGTACCACAGCCTGCGGCCGTTCGGTTGCCCCCCGCCTAACGAGGTGTCTTCCCCGTGCTCATCGTCAGTACGAGTCCGGTCAGGACGAGCAGCACGCCGCCTACGAACGACGCCCCGAGCGTATCGCCAAACTTCGCAGACCCCGCGACTATGCCGACCAAAGGCTGGAGGCACTGAACGCTCGCGGCGACGCGCGCCGGAACGACGCGCAAGAGGTTCAACCACAGGAGTAGACCTGCAACGGTCACCACGACACCTAGATATACGGCAGCCGCGACGCCTTGCGTGGTGATGTTGATCGGTACGTGCCTGAATTCACTGATACTCCAGGGCAGCACGGCTATGAAACCGAACAGTGTGCTCTGCTCCACGCCACCACCGTGCCGGTACCGTACGCACTGGTCAGTTCGACGCTCCAGACGTAGTAGAACGCAATCGCGATAGCGGACGACAGAAGCCATCCCGCTCCGGCCAGTGTCGTTGGCGCGGTGGCCGTCGCACCATGACCATGCCCAAGCGCGACGAGCGCAATTCCCGCGAATGCGGCGAGCAGGCCGACTCGCTGTAAGGCTGAGACGTGCTGCCTGAGCCGTACGGCTGCGAAGAAAACGATGAATACCGGAATGGTTGCGGAAATGATCGTGCCGACGGACGCCGACGTACCGGTAACGCCGAAGGTCTGGGCAACCTGCCCCACACCGATGCCGAGAATGCCGAGCGCAGCTACTCGTGGCACTGCCCGCCACGGCAGCGCATGGCGCCCCACGGCAAAGGCCAGCAGTAGAGGCACCGCCACGGCAAACCGGAACGCTGTCAGCGACAACGTCGGCAACGTCTGAAGCCCCAGTTTCGTTACCCGGCGCTGCGCGCCGGCAACTGATTTCCGCGATACCCGACAACATGACCGACCTGATTCCTGCGTCCCTGCCGAACGACGTCCGACAGATGATCGATATGGCCCGCACCCGCGCGGCCGCCGCCGTCAACTCGGAATTGACGCTGCTCTACTGGCAGGTTGGTCGCCGCATTCGGGACGGCGCGTGTTGCGCGGTGCACGCGCCGCTTACGGGCAGCACATCCTCGCTGCGCTTGCCCAGCGACTAACGGTCGAGTATGGGCGTGGCTGGAGCGAGCAGCAGTTGCGCCATTGCGTTCGCGCGGCCGAGGTGTTTCCCGACGAACCAATTCTCTCCGCGCTGCGGAGAGAGTTGAGTTGGACTCACCTGAAGACGCTGATGTATGTCGACGACCCGCTCAAACGCGACTTCTACCTCGAGCTCTGCCGAGTCGAGCGCTGGCCGTGATCCTGCAAAACACGGTGGACAGGATGCGAGCCCTGCGCGACATGGTGGCCGAGGGCGAAGGTCCGCACCGAGGACGTTGAATTCGTGAGCCCATATGCGACGCACAACATTCGCCGCTTCGGGCGCTACTGGCTGCATCTGGAACGTCCGCCCGAAAGCTGGATCAACGATGCCCTGTTTGGCCGGGCGGCCCGGCCTCACGACGAAATGAGGTAACGCTGGATGAGTTCAAGAGCCGCGGTGACCACCATGCCGTACGGTGAAGTTGATGCCGCCGCACTGGAAGGGCTGCAGTCGCGCTATGACCCGACGCGGGTGCTCGATGCGGTAGATACGCTCGACGAACTGCGCACCGGCCTTAACGATCCGGAAGGCCTGCGGGACGATCTGCTGCGCCTGCACGGTATGGCGCATGCGCTCGTCAACGGTGCGAGCTTCGCGGCAACAACCCGGGGCGCGTCGATTGTCGAACAGATCGAGGATGTGCTCGACCGGATCGATCACTTTGTCGCCGGGCTTTTATCCATCCGTGATGCATTGCGCCCGCTCGAAGCGCTCCGTCATGAAGATATGGCAGGCCCGGATCGCGATTGAGCTGAAAGCGAATCTCCCCCGGTACGTATCCGTCAGAGGAGCGTGGAGTGACGCCCCGATCCAGCAACTATGCTGCAGGCGATGCGATGACGGGTCGTTCCTGCACGGCCGTGCCTGGCGTTGCAAGTGCCGATTCGATGCGGTGTTGCGCGAACGGATCGGCGGCGTCGATGTAGCGCATCGCCGAACGTACGTCTTTCCAGCCCACGTACTGCATCAGCATTTTCAGATCCCAGCCGTTCGAGTTGGCCCACGTTGCGAAGCCCCGCCGTAGCGAATGGCTGCTGTAGCTGTCCGGCGCGGCCAGGCCTGCCGCCTGGAAAAGCGCACGCAACAGCGGCACGAAGCTGCCCGCATGCAGTCCCTCGTCGTTGATGTTTCCCCAGCGGTCAATGCCCCGGAACACGGGCCCCTCCGTCAGGCCGGACGCCGCAATCCACGCCTCGTAAGCCGTCACCGGACACAGGCGTGAAAGCGCAGGGGCCTTGAAGGTCGTGCCCAGCTGCGCGCGGTCGCCTTTCGTGCGGGGCAGGTACAGCGTCATGCCGCGGCCCGCCTCAACGGCAACGTGCTCGATCCGCAGCCGACTGAGTTCGTCGGAGCGAAACCCGCGCCAGAAGCCCAGCAGCACCAGGGCCCGGTTGCGAATGCACGCGAGGCGCTCGCGCTCGTCGGCTTCCCTGGCGATCTGCTCATCGAGCCAGGCTGTGAGCTTTTCGAGCTGCGCGAGCTGCATGGGCTTCGCCCGCTTCTCGCTTGCAGGATGCAGCGCGACGATACCTCTGAGGACCTTGCGCACATGTGGGGCCTTCGTCGGATCCGGAAAACCCTGCGTCTGATGCCATTGCGCGAGCGCTGCAAGCCGCGAGCGCAGGGTATTGATAGACAGGGTTTCTGCGTGATCGGCAAGGTACCGCGCGATCATGTCAGCGCTCGCGGGCAGAAAACCGCCCCATTCAAGCTCGAAATGCCGGAGCGCCGACTGGTAACTGCGCCGGGTGTTTTCGCGCGTCGCGGCTTGGACGTAGCGATCGATGGCAGACATGGCTCGTGGGTAAAATCAGGTGATCTGTATCGGAGACGATGATATGCAACAACGAACGCGTGCGCCAGCCGGCGTGCTCGATGGGAGCCAGGGTTTCGGCCGGTGAAGCAATGAACGAAGGCAAGCTGCTACAGGCAGACTGGGAAAATTTCACACGCGAGGAGCTGCTCGCGGAGCTCGCCCGCCTGCAGGCCGAAATCGCGCGGCTCACCGCCTTGCTGCCGGCAACGCTGCAGGCACAGGCAAAGCCCGTGCGGGTGGCCCGGAGCGCACCATCGCCAGCAGTGCGAAACACGGGCGCCCCCGTACTTTCGCCCGAGCAGAAGGTACAGCTCTTCCGGCGGCTGTTTCGCGGCCGCACGGATGTCTATCCGCTACGCTGGGAAAGCCGCAATTCCGGAAAATCCGGCTACGCGCCGGCGTGCGCCAACGAATGGCGCGCCGGGATCTGCGAAAAGCCCCGCATCCGGTGTGCCGACTGCGGGCATCGTGTACTGCTGACGCTGGACGACCAGGTCGTCTATACGCACCTGGCTGGCGATCGCACAGTGGGCCTCTATCCACTGATGCCGGATGGCACCTGCTACCTGCTCGCTGTCGACTTCGACGAGGAAGGCTGGCGTGAAGATGCGCAGGCGTTCCGGCAATCCTGCCTCGAGATGGACGTGCCCGTATCGCTCGAAATCTCGCGTTCAGGCAATGGCGCTCACGCGTGGATCTTCTTCTCGTCGGCCGTTGCTGCACGTGACGCGCGACGGATGGGCTCAGCCATCATCAGCCACACCTGTACCCGGACCCGTCAGCTCGAACTGACGTCCTACGACCGGCTCTTCCCGAACCAGGATGTGCTGCCCAAGGGCGGCTTCGGTAACCTCATTGCCCTGCCGCTGCAGAAGCAGCCACGCGAGCATGGTTGGAGCGTGTTTGTCGATGAGGGCTTTCAGCCGTACGCTGACCAGTGGTCGTATCTCGCGTCCGTGCAAACCATGGACAGCCGCGACATCGAGGGGGTGATCTTTCGCGCCACGGGCGGTGCGCACCCGCTCGACGTCGCGTTCATCGCCGAGGAGGACCAGGCCGAACCATGGAAGCCACCGCCCGCGCAGCCGAAGCGGCTGGCTGGAACGATGCCGGCGTCGCTCACGCTGACGCTCGCGAACCAGCTCTATCTTGAAAAGGCGCAGCTTCCGCAGGCACTGCTCAACCGGCTCATCCGGCTGGCCGCCTTCCAGAATCCGGAGTTCTACCGGGCCCAGGCGCGCGGCTTCAGCGTATGGGACAAGCCACGCATCATTGGGCGCGCCGAGAACTGCCCGCGCCACATTGCATTGCCGCGCGGATGCCTTGACGACGTCGTGACGCTACTGCGCGATAACGACATCGCCTGCGACATCCGCGACGAGCGCTGCACCGGCGAGCCGCTTGCAGTTCCGTTTGCCGGCACGTTGCGCGATGACCAGCAGGCGGCCGTTACCGACCTGCTGCGACACGACACCGGCATCCTGCATGCGCCGACGGCGTTCGGCAAGACCGTGACGGCGGCCGCGATGATCGCGCAGCGTGGCGTCAACACGCTCGTGCTTGTGCACCGCCGGGAGCTGCTTGACCAGTGGCGTGAACGCCTGCAGTCGTTTCTCGCACTCGACGCGCGCGCGATCGGCACGATTGGCGGCGGCAAGTCGAAAGCGACCGGCCGGATCGACGTCGCGATGCTGCAGTCGGTGGCGCCCGATGGTGCCCGCGGCGAGCTGTTGCGGCGTTACGGCCATGTCATTGTCGACGAATGTCACCACGTCTCGGCGGATTCCTTCGAGGCGGTGCTCAAGGCCGTCCATGCCCGTTACGTGCTGGGTCTGACGGCCACGCCCGTGCGGCGCGACAGCCAGCAACCGGTGATGTTCATGCTGTGCGGGCCGATCCGGCATGCGGCGAAATCCCCGGCCAGCGCGCCCCAGATGCTCGAGGTATTCCCGCAAAGGCTCACCGCCGCAGTGGACGTTACTGCCGACGCGCCGATCCAGGAAGTGTTCGCGCGTCTCGCCCAAGATGCGTCGCGCACGCGCATGATCGCCACGGCCATCCATGAGCAATACGCGCGGGGACGCAACGTGCTGGTGCTCACCGAGCGCACAGACCATCTCGAAAGCCTGCAGCAGGCCCTGGAAGACACCGTGCAACCGCTGTTCGTGCTGCACGGCCGCCTCGGCAGGAAAGCGCGGGTGGCGCAGCTGGCTGCCCTTGACGCGCTGGCCGGTGACACGCCCCGCGTGGTGCTGGCGACCGGCAGGCTCGTAGGCGAAGGCTTCGACCATCCGGCGCTGGACACCCTGGTGCTGGCCATGCCGGTTGCGTGGAGGGGCACGCTGCAGCAGTATGCCGGCCGGCTGCACCGCGAGCATGCGGGCAAGACCGGCGTACGGGTGATCGATTATGTGGATGGTGGCCATCCGGCACTGCAGCGCATGTGGGAGAAACGCCAGCGCGGCTACCGGGCGATGGGCTATCAGGTCCGCACGCCCGGAGAAGATCTCCAGCTGCAGCTGGCCTGAAACCCGTGGTGAATTCGTATTCCGTATCGTTTCTTGCTGTTTGCTGTCACCGGCACGTTAGTCGTCGCGCATTGCAGACTGAAGACCGAGGTGCTCGACGAACGGATCGAAATCCCGGTCGCTGAAGAGCAGCGGCGCACCGTTTTCAATGCACCACGTCGCGATCAGCGTATCGATGGTTTTGCGGATCGTTACGCCCTGCGCTCGCAAGATGCGGTAATTCCGGGCCGCCTGAATGGCGTTATCCGGCCCCACCAGCGAGACGACATCGAATCGCGTCGTCATCAGCTGCCGGGCCGTATTGAACGCCGACTCGGCGGCAAATCCCTGTAGCACCTCGGCGACGATCAGGTCGCCGGTGACCAGCACCTCCCGGCCCAGCAGGGCATCCAGTCGGCTGGCTTGGGGTGAAGCCAGCCCCCGGAAGTAGTCGATCCACACGCTTGAATCGACGAGTATCACTGGTCGCGCCTCATGGCATCCAGGTCCCCTTCCCACGGCAATTTGCCGCGGAACTGGCGAATCTGCTCCTGCTGCTTGAGCCGGATGATCGTTTTCAGGCCAAGCTCGACCGCTTCACGTTTGGTCCGGACGCCCGTTGCGGCAAGCGCTTCGGCCATCAACCGGTCGTCGATCTCGATATTGGTACGCATGGCGCGCCTCGTAAATGTGTATAAAACAATTGAATTATACACATCAAACGCTTGTGGTCCACGCTCTGGGTTGCAACATCCCAATTTGACCAGCAATCCCCCGGAGATCGTCAATTTCCATATTTCGTACCGGTTGTGCGGCGGGACAAGTCGGATTCGGACCATCACACTGGATAATCCTCCTTTATCGTATGCCATCAACGCTCACATAAAACTGCCATTGACCGCGTACTGTAATACGTATATACATGGTACGTAATACAGTACGATATTCGAGCGAGGAAGCAGATGGCCCGCACCGGTCTTACGCGCATGGACGTTAAGCGCGCCCGCGACGCATTGCTCGCGCAGGGGCAGCACACATCGATCGACGCGATACGTATCGCGCTCGGCAATACGGGCTCGAAAACCACGATCCACCGGTACCTGAAGGAACTGGAGGAAGATGAGGGCGCGTCACTCACACGCGCCGGGTCGCTCTCGGACGCGATCCAGGATCTGGTGGCCCGGCTCGCAGCCCGCCTGCACGAGGAAGCACAAGCCCTCGTCGACCAGCAGGCCGCCGCTGCGGCCGCGCAACAGCAGCAGGCGCAGTCCGAAATCGCAAGGCTCGGCGCTGAGCTGGCCACGGTGCGAGAGCAACTCGCTGGCGCGACCGCCGCCCTTTCCGGGGAGCAGGAGGCGCACGCCGGGACTCGCGTGGCGCTGCATCAGCGCGACCTGGACGTAGAGCGGCTCACCCAGCAGGTACGCGACCAGACCGAGCGCCTTGCCGAGCAGGAAGGCTTCCGCCTGTCGCTTGAGGCCAAGCTCGTGCATGCGCGCGATGCCCTTGAGCACTTCCGTACGGCTGCGCGCGAGCAGCGCGAACAGGAAGCCCACCGACATGAGCAGCAGGTCCAGCAGGTGCAGGCTGAGCTACGCCAGGCGAACCAGTCGGCCATCGTCCGGCAGAACGAGATCACGCAACTAAACCGGGACAACGCGCGGCTCGTCGCAGAAGCGACGGCCGCGACCCGGCTCGCACGCGATCAGCAGGCACATGGCGAGGCGCTGCAGTCCGCCCTCAATCGTGCGCTCACCGATCGGGCGCGCGCCGAGGCCGAGCGCGACGCAGCGCAGGCGGCAGCCGATGCGCGGGCAGTCGAGTTGCTCCAGGTTCGCGAGGCCCGTGACTCGCTCCGCGCGGACCTCACGAAGCTGGCCGCGCAGCTCGAAGCACAACAGCAGCTCCTGATGGACTACCGGATGCGACTGGGCGGCGCGGACGCGGCTGGCTGAAAGCATCGCATCGCGTGCCGAAAGGACGTCACAATGGCAACGAGCACGCCTTTCGGCGCTTGCCATGAAGCAATCCGGCTTTCACGTCGGCCCGGAGTTTCATGGCTCCGGCGGGCTGCGCACCAGTACATCCACCTTCTTCTCTTCCATGCGCTTCGCTGCGGGAATCTGGCATGAGCGAATACCAATACTACGAGTTTGCATGCGTCGACCAGCTGCTTACGGCGACCCAGCAGGCAGAGTTGCGCAGTCTCTCCACGCGGGCCACGATCACCGCCTCAAGCTTCGTCAACGAATATCACTGGGGAAACCTCAAGGGCGACCCGCTCGAGTGGGTACAGCAATATTTCGATGCCCACGTCTACTCCTCCAACTGGGGCAGCTGCCGCCTGCTTCTTCGCCTGCCGCGCGGGACGTTTGATGCGGCGACCATCCGCGATTACGTCAAGGCTGGACGAAAGAGGCGCTCCCGTTTCGAGAAAGCATTCGAGGCCATGGACGTCGATGACTGGTGCATCCTCGACTGGTCGTTCAACGATGACTCAGGTGAACACGCCCGCTTCTCGGAGGAGATGGATGGTGCGGGGTGGATGACGCGCCTGCTGCCAGTACGCGACGAGCTGCTCGGCGGCGATGCTCGCCCGCTTTATCTTGGGTGGCTTGCCCGCCTCGGGAATGATGAGCTACACGATGACGAAATCGAACCACCGGTGCCTGCGGGCCTACAGGCGTTGACGCCCGCACAGGTAGCACTGGCCGAGTTTCTGATGCTGGATGCGGATTGGCTCGCCGCCGCCGCGGAGGCCAGCCCGTCATTATTGGCCCCGGAATCCAGCGGGAGCGAAGACTGTCGCTTTGATCCCTGGCTACGTGAGTTGCCGGTTGATGAAATGCGGGCGCAACTGCGCATGCTGCTACAAGGACGCAGCCGCGAAGCGGAGAGAGCGCTTCGAAACGCTTTTCTCAAATGGGAGAAAGGTAGGAATGCAAATCAATTGAATTTTCCCGAGCGCCGTCGAATATCCGAGATCGAATCAAGGGTCGCCTCTCATCGCGCCATCCGTGAAAGAAGGGAACAGGAAGCACGCCAGGCGGCCGAGGTCCGCCGTCGTAAGGAACGCACACGGTACCTCACATCACTTCTCGAACAGGAAGACGCGGCGTGGTCAAGCATCGATGCACAACTGCGACGCACAACGGGCAGCGCCTACGATCAAGTATTCCAGAAGTTGCAGGATCTCGCCGAAGCGTATGAAAACGCCAGGCGGGATGCCGTATTCCGGCGTCGTCTGGCGCAATTGATGTCGAGTCATGGCAAGCGGGGAGCCTGGCTTGCCCGGCTGCAAAAAGCGGGGTATTTGTGGCAACCCAAGTCTTAGACTCCCTGGCCTGACCTGCTGAATCATTTCCGCAAATCTGGGATGAACTCTGAGCCCAGTTGGCCCAGTATATATGCCAATTTTCGGCGACTTGACCAAGTCATAATAACTTGGTCGCCTATGATAGAAAATTGTGCTTACCTTGTTCGCCCCCCAAGAACGGATGCAGTCGATGCTGTTCGAGCGGAGCGCACTGTCGCGCCAAGCCGACGAACTAATTCGGCGCGAACTCGCCCACCAGCCCAGCGGGATCGCCGCGCGTATGCTCCAGCTTGTGGAGAAGAATGGCCTCGGGATTTTCGGCTGACGATGGTGCGCGCTGCGTGACGCAACGACGGCAACCCTTGTCCGCATCACACCGGATGTCGTGTTCTCGGCCGCCGTTTTTCCCCGTGGCCTGCTTCCGCCGGGCGGGCTTCGAAGTAGCCCGGCTGGAAGCCAAATCTCTGCGGATCTGTACCACATCTACATCGGCTATAAGAACATAGGCGGAAAACCTGATTCGTCGCGACGAACCGGGATTGAGATCTCAACCTCCTGTCAGAGTTGCCAGCTTGCTCACATACCGTCGCTAGGGATGTAATTTGACCGCGCGGCTGGCTAAGCGTGATACGGGCGACGACGCATCGCCAAGCTTGAAATTGGCGTAATCAATTCCGCTTTTCAAAGCCTCTCTAAAGCTCGACTTAGCGACGCGGCCGTCGCTGCATCAATCGGGACCGTGATCTCGCGGATCGCTGAAATCGATGTGCTTCCGGATGCCCTGGAGCCCCAACATGCACGACACAACGCATCGTTATGACGTCATCGTTGTCGGTGGAGGGCCCATGGGCCTGTCGACCGCTTACCATCTCGGCAAGCGCAAGGCCAGGACGCTGGTGCTCGAGCAGTTCACCTTCGTGAACCAGCTTGGCAGCTCGGCCGGCGTGTCGCGCCAGTTCCGCATTCCCTATCCCGACGCGTACATGGTCAAGCTGGTCAAGCAGTCGATCCCCTATTGGGACGAGTTGCAAGGCTTGACGCCGGTGTCGCTCATGGACACGGTCGGCACCTTGTGGTTCGGCGATCCGTCAGTCAAGTCGACAGAGGGCAATATCCCCGCCGCCGAGCAAGCGCTGAAGGCTGAAGGGGTTGCCTATGAAACGCTGGACGCGAGCGAGTTGGAGAAGCGCTTTCACTTTCGCAATCTGCCATCGACGTATACGGGACTCTTTCAGGCCCAGGGCGCCAGCATCGATCTCGCGGCCACGCAGCGGACGCTGCTCGACTGGAATCAGCGTTCTCCCTTCGTGCAGCTGTTGCAGGAGGCGCCGGTCATCGGCATCGAGCGTCGGCAGGGCCTCTTTGAAGTGAAGACGCCGCTTGGGACCTTCAGTGCCGAAAAGCTGGTGCTGACGCCGGGCCCCTATGCCGACGACGTGTTCAGGCTGCTGGGGTTCCGTATCGCGGCGACCTACTGGAACATGGCCTCGGCCTACTACCGCAAGACCCGGCCGGATATCCAGTACCCCACCTGGTTCGTTTTCCAGAACCCGGTGGGCGACAACGGCAACCAGTTCTACGGCTTCCCGGAGGTCGCCTGGAATTACCCGGGCTATATCCGTGTCGCGTCCGATTTCGTCCTCGCGCCGCTGACGTCCCCCGATCAGCGCACACCCATTCCGAATCCCCAGGAGCTCGCGTTCACGGCCGAATGGGTCGGCGAGCACATGGAGGGTCTCGAGCCGGTTCCGCGCTTCACGTCGACCTGCCTCGTTGCACTCAGCAAGATCGCGAACAAGGAATTGCTGATCGACTTCGCGCCCGACTATGTGCCGAACCACCGCGACATCGTCATCTATGCGACCGGCTGGGCCGGAAAGTTCGTTCCGCTGCTAGGCGAAATTCTTTGCCAGTTGACCCTCGACGGTCATACCCCATTCGACATCTCGCACTTCTCCACCGGTAGCCGCTATTTCAACAAGCTGGCCTGAGCACAGGCCGCGCATCTACGGGAGCAGGACACCATGGCAAGCAAGACCTATTCGATCTTCGGGTGTGGTGCCGCCGGCCTGTACACGGCCTGGCGACTGTTGAACGGCCAGGCGCGAACGGGGGGCGATCCGCATCGGCAGTTGCAGCAGGGCGACGTCCTGGAACTCTTCGACTGGGGCAAGTACGATTTTTCGCAGGAATTTCAGGGTACCCGTGCGCCCGGTGCCCGGGTCTGCACCTGGCACTACAAGAACAATCCCGACCATTCGTACCTCGAGTTGGGCGGCATGCGCTATTCGCAATGGAACGGCAAAAACGACGGTAAAGCGCAGGGCCACCGGCTGGTCACGACGGTGATCGCCAAGCTCGGGCTCGACCGCTATGCCGTGCCTTTCAACGAATCGAGCGATCCCCTCTACTACCTGCGCGCCAGGAATCTCTATCAAAGCGATATTTCTTCGCGCAATCCGGCGCCGTACGCGGCCAACAACTTCGGTGCCGCGACCACGCCCGACCAGGGCTTCGCCGTCGTCGAGGCGGTATCGGTCACGAGCACCAGTGGTCCGAGTACGCGCAAGCAGTGGGACGCGTTTTATCAGGATGGCCGCATCACGGCCGAACTGCCGTCGAGCTCCATCTTCCAGAAAGGCGATCTGCTCAAGGACATCGGCTACTGGAACCTGATGTACGACCAACTCGGCTCGGAAGGCTATCAGTACGCCGCGGACGGCAACGGATACTCGTCCAACGTGATCAACTGGAATACCGCGGTCGCCTTCGAGGCGAACAACGAATTCACGCCGGGCAATCAGTACATGACGCTGACGACCGGCTACTCGGGCATGTTTCACGCATTGTTTGCGGCCATCGAGCAGTTGGCGAGGCAGCGAGGCGTCACGCTTCAGTATTACCCGAACCAGCGGCTGCGCTCCATCCATGTCGAGAACGGTGTCGTCCATTACACGATCGCGACGCGGGAAGATCCCTACCGGGAGGCTGCCCGTCGGGCCACGGCGGCCGCCTGGCTGGCCATGCCGCGCGCGGCGCTCGAACAGGTTGCCCAGGGCTCCCGCTATGACGATCGGGGCGGACTGGACGTCCTGAACGACCGGAAGGTCAAGCTCTATCTCGAGTCGGCCATCATGCAGCCGTCTTACAAGGTCGGCATGTTCTTCGAGAAGGAGTGGTGGCTGGACCCGGCGACGACCTATCCGCCCAGGATCAACGGCTATGAAGTAACGGATGCCGTGATCGCGTCGCTCAAGGAGCAGGACTTTCCGCCCGTGTTCCTGCACGCGATGTCCGGTTCGCACAAGATCCTGAATGTCCAGTTCGCGAGCGCCGACGCGCTGGTCAAGGCCGTGGAAGAAGCGGCCGACGAGCGGATGACCGTCAAGCAGGAAACGTCGCTGCTCATCGCCGCAACGCGCAACACCATGGGACCGAGCGTGACCGACACGCCGATCCGCATGGTGGTCTACTTCGGCAATAACGCGGCTGACAAAAATGCAAAGCCGGTCTACGGCCTGCTGGCCTCCTACGACGACGAAACCTTCACCACGTTTTGGCGCGAGTTGGAGCTCGGGCCGAACGAAGAGCGGCATGTGCCGATCGCCGACGATATCCAGCCGCTGATCGGGCCGCGCAAGGTGCCCGACAGAATGGTCAAGATGCTGCGAAAGCAGCTGGCGGAATTGCACTTTGGGCCGAACTCGAACTATGCGGACGTGCCCGAGCCGCTCGAGGCGGCCTATGTCGACTGGTCGCTGCCGCCGTTCCGTGCCGGCTACCACGCGTGGGCCGCGCACTACGACGTTGCCGACGTCCAGCAAAAAATCCGCAAGCCGTCGCAGCTGATTGACGGCAAGGATGCGCCCATCTTTATCGTCGGGGAATGCTATTCAAACGATCAGGCTTGGGTGGAAGGCGCCTATTGCACGGCGGAATCGGTGCTCAACGATTTCTTCGACATCGAGCCGTTGATTGATGATTCGGAATACCCGTTCATCTGCCAGCCACGCTGATTGTTCGGCGCATGCGGTCGCAGTTGAACGTGGCGCGGATCTCCAGGCGAGCTGGAGCCGGGGAAAGCGAGCGGGACGGGCGGTGACGCGCCCGCTCGAACGACCGCGCGGCCAGTCGAAAGACGGTTGGCGCGCATCAATACCGAAAGACCAGCCATTCCCTGTCGTTCTGCACGACCCTCTTTTTCAGACGTAGTTAATAAGGAAATAAGGAGCGGCAATGCAATCTCTCAGACTGTGGCGGCATCTCGCGCCCGGCGGTTCATCCCTGGAGCGGCTTGCGCTTGGCGAGCCGGTCGCCGAAGACACTTCCATCGAGCCTCTGCTCAAGCATGAGCTGTCGACGCGCGACTACGTCACCTATCTGCTGTCCATCGACGCGGAAATCGAACATTGCCTGATGGTGCAGTATCTGTACGCCGGCTATTCGCTGGGCGGGCCGCAGGTGCCGGAGGCGTTTCGCGACACGGTCCGCAATTGGCAGGAAACCATCCTCGGCATCGCCAAGGAGGAGATGGGCCACCTGATCACGGTGCAGAACGTGCTGCGTCTGATCGGCTCGCCCTTGCATTTCGAGCGTGACGATTACCCGTGGGATACGCCGTTCTATCCGTTCCCTTTCATGCTCGAACCGCTGACGCTGGATTCGCTCGCGAAATACGTCTATACGGAGGCGCCGCTCGATTGGGACGGCGGCGAGCTGGGCAAGGATATCCGCCGGCGCGTCGGCGAGCAGGCATCCAGGCCTCATCAGGTCGCCGAGCTGTTTCATACGCTGATTCCGCTCGTCAGGGACCACCTGCCCGATGACGTCTTCCAGGCCGACACCTACCGCTGCCAGGCGGATTTCGCCGAATGGGGACGCGGGTACAAGGGCGGCCACAGGGGCGGCGGCGGTCGCGCGCTAGGCGGAACGCCGGACGTGCTCGTGATGCCCGCCACCTCGCGCGACGACGCGGTGAACGCGCTGGATAAAATCGCCAAGCAAGGGGAGGCGCCCCACGGCAAGGATCCATCGCATTTCGTGCGCTTTTTGCGGATCTATGTCGAGATGCTTGCGGTCGTCGAAGGCGAGCTGTGCGGCGTCGACATCTGGCTTGCCGCACGCCCCGACGACTTTCTCGAAGAAGCCTGGACGGACGCCTATCCGGCAGCGGCGGCCGAGCTGCACGCGGCGAAGGTAGACGCCACCTGGCGGCCTTCGCGGCCTGTCGCGGTCAATCCCTACGTGGCGCTCGACCCCGAGCTCGAGCCGGAGCAGGGCGGCGCACCCGTGACGCCCATCACCGAGCCGGTGACCCAGCTGTGGGCGTCGCTGTTCAACCTGCGTTACCGCATGCTGCTGCAGTACCTGATCCACAGCTTCACGCTCTACGGCGGGCTCAATGCGGCCGGGCAGTTCACGCCGCGCGGCACGATCGTCAATGCGGCGTTCGGCGAGATGTACAACCTGCGCGCGCTCTCGGAGATCCTGATGCAGTCACGCGTGTCGAGCGAGTCGGAGGCGTCGCTCGCGGGGCCGCCGTTCCAGATGCCCTATACGCTCGACAGCCCGTTCGGTGAGGCGAACCGCTGGCGCGGGCACCTCGATCTGCTCGCAGCCTCGGAGAACCTCGTGGCGGCCTTGCTGGCCAAGACCGATGCCGCGCGCCATCCGTATTTGCTCAGTCTGCGCGAAGCCGACAGGAACCTGGCCGCCGTCGCCGGCCGCATCCTGTCCGGCGACGTCGACCTGGCGCTACTCTAGGAGCCGCACATGCCGATACTGGAACTCCGGATTTTGCCGCCCATCGCGGTCGGCAGGCTGGGCGCCGCGGCGACGCCGCTGGAAGCGTTCGACCTCGTCGTCGATCCCGACAACCCGCTCGACTTTCGACGCATCGTGCCGTGCACCACGCTGGAGGTGGACCCCGAAAGCGGCGAGATCGTGAAGGCCTATGTGCCCGACACGATTCGCTTCAAGGACGAGAACAAGAAGGTGCGGCCTGTCGCGCCTTTTCTCGAAGTGTTTGCGCGCACGAGCGAGGCGCCCCATACGCTGCAGCCGCTCACGCTGCAATTGCTCGCGGCGGAACATCTCGATCTCGACGCCTTACATTGGGATATCCATCTGGGCAACATCAAGATCTACCGCCGCACCAACGACGCGAACGACAAGATCCACGCGAACCTGACCGGCCTCAAGGATCACAAGCGGCACGCGATGCAAGGCCATTGCGAGCACTTTCGCCCGGGGCGGTATCTTCCGCTCGGCCACGTCCAGTTCGTCAAGCCGACCGCGCAGTTCCCCGAGATCCGCCTGCGCTACACGCCTGCCGCAGGTATCGTGTACGGCACGCGGCTGGTGCGCCGCACCTCGGACAAGGAACGCGAAGACGAGCTGAAGCTCGATCCCGTCATCGATCGCGACGATCTCCTGCTCTACGCCGAGACGCCGGGCAAGTGGCTCGGCTTCAGGGAGGCGGGCGGCCCCACGGAGGCGCATCCCGCGCCGACCAACCCCGCGCAGATTTTTGCCGGATACGCCGACAAGGATGGCAATCAAGTCAGCTGGGGCTATCTCGACGACGAATGCGATGGCTACGTGCAAGTCGTGCTGACGAGGAGGGACGGCTCCACGCTGCGTGCGCACGGCTATATCGGCGCCGGGCCGCCGGCCTATGCGCCCGATACCATGCCGGTGCGCGTGGTGTCCGACGAGATGGAGCAGATTCTCCATGGGATCCACGTCCCGGAAGAGAGCGTATCGATCGACGAAGCCACGGAGATCGTCCTGCGTGCGCTCGAAACGATCCGCCTCATGAACACCGCCGTCATGAACGGCAACCCGGTCAACGGAAGGCTCAACGTCGCGAGCACGATGGTGCGGCAGAACACGGCCGACTTCGAGCGCTATTACGAGCCGATCGCCGCCGAATCGATCGTCGACAATCTCGCGCTGCGTGCGCTGCACGAGCGCGTGTTCAGCACGCTGGCGGCGGGTGGCGCGCCGTGGTTCGCCAAGCTGCTGCGCCAGCCCGAGGACATCGGCGACCTGACCGCCGAGGGCTTGCGCAAGATGCCGGCCCTGATGCGCGGGGCGGATGGCCGTAGCCTGACGCTCACGCGCCGCCACATCAACCTTGTGATCAAGGCGGCGCGAGACGCGATGTTCGGACAACCTGATCCGAAGGGAGACAAGCATGTCGGCTAACGATCCGAACGTTCCGAAAGACCTCGAGCAGCCCGGCAACGGGGAGATCCGCGCGTCCAACCTGACCGCGCAGATTCACCATCGCGGCGTGGGCAATCCGGCCTCGATGCTGCCGCGCACGGCGATTTCGAATTGCTTCCCGGGCCTGGAGTTCGATTTCCGCAATCTCTGGCGGCGCGCATTCGTCGGCATCACGCTGGTCGAGAACAACAACTACGTCGTCGATGCGGAGCCGGGCTACGAGCATCTCAAGTCGCGCCGCCTGCTGAGCTTCGACGGCCACAAGGTCGGCACGATGGTCCTCACGAAAGGGCCGGTGCTGCCTGACGGGGATCCCGTCACGCTGGCGAGCAAGCCCAATCCCCATGCGGTGTCGTTCATGGAGTGGTCGAACTCCATCGCCCGCATCGTGCATTTGCAGGGCCAGTCGGTCGAATGCGAATTCACGGCTCACGAGAACGCCCTGGAAGAGGTGTACTACCACCAAGGCAAAACCGAGACCCTGAAGGCGACGCTCACGCTGAGGCGCTTTTTCGAGGGCGACACCGCGAGCTTCAACCGCGAGATGCTGAAACCGGGCGAGCTGACGCAAGGCCTCTGCGCGCCCTGGCAGAACGACTATCGCGAATGCGCGTGCTACTACTGGGCCGCGTCGCGGCCCGACTTCGTCAATGTCGAGCCGGGCGACGACGGGCTGGCGCGCGGCGACATGTGGCTCTCCAAGCGCCGCACGGGCACGTACGTGCCGGACAATCGCGTCGACACGCGGCTGTGGTCCTACGACGATCTGTTCCGGTCCTGGCAGGAAGATCTTCAGTTCGTGATCCGAGGCAAGGATGCCGATGAAACCTGAACCCGCCGTCGAGCCGCGCGCGGCGGCGCGGCTCGCGCCGCTGGCATCGGCGATGGCGGCGCGCATCGTCGAGGCGTCGCGCCCGCGGCATCCCGGGATCCACGTGGTCGAGGATGCGGAGGGCGCGCAACTGTTGCTCGTGAACGGCAGCCGCCTGTTTCATGTGCCGCACGATCTGCATGACGCGTTTCAGGCGGCGCTCGAGGACGGGGATGCGCAGGCCGTCGCCTCGCTGGTCGCGAGCCGCGGGCTCGACATGCGTCCGGCGATCGACGACGAGCCGTTGACCGAGATGCCGGTGCACGCGTTGTCGCTTGCCGTCGCGCAGAAATGCAATCTCGGCTGCACCTATTGCTACGCCCAGCAAGGGGAATTTGGCGGCAAGGCGAAGAACATGCCGCTCGAAACCGCGCTTGCGGCAGTCGACCTGCTGATCGAGCAGGCGAGCGAGGGCGGCAAGATCAATCTTGCATTCATGGGCGGTGAGCCGCTCGCCAATCGCGCGGTGCTGCGCGCGGCGACTGACCACGCGCGCAAGCGCGCCGATGCCCGCGGAATCCGATGCCAATTTTCAGTGACGACGAACGGCAGTCTGCTGCAGGAAGACGACGGGGCGTTCTTCGAAGAGCACGGCTTCGCTGTCACCGTCAGCCTCGACGGCCCCGCGCCCGTGCATGACCGCTTGCGTCCGTTCAAGGGCGGCATGGGTTCGTTCGATCACATCGTCGAGCGCGTGACGCCGTTGCTTGCGCGCCAGCGGCGTATGCAGGTCTCGGCGCGCGTGACCGTCACGCCGTTCAATCTCGACTTGCCGAGCACGCTCGATACTTTCGTCGACATGGGGTTCCACAGCGTTGGCTTCTCGCCGCTGCTGCGCGCGTCGAACGGCCGCGCGGAAATGGGCCCGGACGATATGGCAGACATGCTGCAAGGGATGATCGCCTGCGGGCTCGCGTTCGAGCAAAAGGTCATGCGCGGCGAGCGCTACCCGTTCTCGAACATGCAGAACGCGCTACGCGAAATCCAGCGCGGCACGCATCGGCCGTATCCGTGCGGCGCAGGGGCGGGGTATTTCGGCGTCTCCGCCGATGGCGAGCTGGCGGCGTGTCACCGCTTCGTCGGCGACGAGGCCGGCGTCATGGGCCATCTCTCCACGGGCGTCGATCAGGCGCGCCAGACGATTTGGCTCGCCGAGCGTCACGTGCACAAGCAACAGCCCTGCAATGCATGCTGGGCGCGCTATCTTTGCGGCGGCGGATGCCATCACGAGGTCCTCGAGCGCGGACGCAGCGCCTGCGATTACATCCGCGGCTGGCTGCACTATGCAATCGGCGCGCACGGCAGGCTCGCGCGCTATGCGCCGGCCTGGTTTGCCGGTTCGCCTGGCGCGTCGTCTAGTGGTGCGGGAACGGCGTGAATCGCACGTTCGACATGCTCGTGACCGGCGCCGGTCCCGCTGGCCTGTGCGTGGCGCTTCGCTTGAACCATCTCGGGCATCGCGTGCTGCTCGTCGAGCGAAGCCCGCTATGGCCTCGTCCGCAGATCGGGGAAGCGCTGACGCCGGGTGTCAGAAACATCATCGACTACCTCGACGCGGACGAGGTGCTCGACTCCGTTCCCATCCTCGCAGGCAAGCCCACGAGCGTACGTTGGACGAGCGAATCGATCGAGACGGTGACGCACGAGGGCGCCGTCGTGGAGCGCGCCGCATTCGATGCGGCGCTGCTGCGCCTGGCCGTGGCGCGCGGCGTGGAAGTGCTGCGGCCGGCGAACCTCGCGCAAGTCGCCGGAGCGGCCGGTGCCTGGCGCGTGCAAATCGCTACGCCCGACGGGCGGCGGAGCGTCGACGCGCACGTGCTGCTCGATGCCCAGGGCCGGCAGAGCCGGCGCGAGCCGCAGCGCTTGCAAGCGCCTCGGCTGTCCACGGTATGGGCCGAAGCCGCGATGGAAACACCGGCTGCGCATGCCGATGCCGCCACGCGCGTGGAAGCGCTCGATGACGGATGGATGTGGGGCGCCGCGCTGCCGGGCGGCCGTTACCGCGTTATGTTCACGTTCGATCCCTCCGCGCGGGACGACGCGCTCGAACGCGGGCCGGAGTCTGTCTTGCGCAACGCCTGCACGCGAAGCGCGTTGTTCAAGGACATGGCAGGTTTGCCTTGGTGCGATTCGCCGCGCATGTGCGTATCGACGCCCTACGTCGACGCGCTCTCCTGGCAGAACGGACGTATCAAGCTCGGCGACGCGGCCTTCGCGCTCGACCCGATCTCGTCCTCGGGCGTCGAGAAGGCGATGCGCTTCTCGCTCCAGGCCGCTATCGCGATCAACACGTGGTGCCGGGCAAGCGATGCCTCGGAGCGCGAGCTGGCGCAGCGCTTTTACGAATCGCGCCTGATCGAAAGCGCGGCGCGTCACCTCGCATGGACCGCCGGGTATTACCGTCAGACATGGTGTGCCGAATCGCCTTTCTGGCGCCTGCGCTCGACGCCCGCATTGACGTCCGATACGGTTGCGGCGTCCTCGCTCGGCGACGAAACCGCGGCGCGCGTAGACCTCATGACGCACGCGCTGCAAGACGAATTGGCGCACGTGCCGTCGAACCAGCCCGAGCCCAGCAAGCCCGCGCCTCCGTTGCCCTTGCACAGCCCGATCCGCTTCGCCCGCAATACGGGCATTGTCGTGGTGCCTTGCGCGACCGGCGACCGCGTCACCGCGCATCCCGCCTTGCAGCATCCGAGTCTTGATCGACCCGTCGCGTTCTGGAATGGCGTGGCGCTGTTTCCGCTCCTCGATATGCTGACGCGGGCAACGCATCCGCTCGAGCTGATTGCGTTTCTCGGCAGATCGATGGAAGCGGCCAGGGCGCAACAGCTGCTCGCATGGCTGTGGAGCAAGCAAATGGTCGAACCCGCTGTCTTCGGCGCGGGAATACCTAGACGCCACAGGAACATTCGATGAGCAACGAACAAGCCGTTTACCAACGCATAGGGGAGTTTGCCGTCCCATTCCAATGGATTGAGAACAAGCTTCGGGAAATTGGATGGTTCATCCTCGATCCAGATGACCCTGAACCGGAATTAGTCCCGATCGGAAGTGGAGATTTCCGGCGCGGATTTACCAAACCCGCAGGCCATCATTCGAAGAGTCCGGGGTCGACCCGCGGCACCTCCCGCGCGAGCACAAGCAGTCGATTCGCCTGCGCACTGACGAAATCAGACACCTGGTGCACGACGTCGCGCTCGCCGCCCACGTAGACCTCAGAGGCCGCCAGCTCGGGCGCGAGCCGCAGGATGCCGCGAGCCATGACGCCTATCTCGCGAGCGAGCTGCGTGGGACGCGTGCCCGTACGGCGCGCAAAGTCCGCAAGCGCGTAGGGCGTGACCTCTTCAGGCAGGAAGGCATCGCCATAGGCCATCGCCATGTCGCGCTCGACGTGCTCGCCATAAGCGTTGACGGACACGAGGTCGTACATCGGTGCCGGTACGAGTCCGGCGGGCCGCACGTGCATCGAGAGGTTCTTACCGTGGGCGTCGCTATTGCCGAGCAGCAGCTGGAGGATGGACCAGCGCAGCAGATAGGGCCGCGCACTCGCCGGCGTCACCATCTTGTCGAGCAGTGTAAAGAGGCGCTCAAAGCTCACCCCCTCGCGGATGTTCCGCACATCCGCGCCCGCACCCAGGTTGCGCTCATACTTGAAGGTCGACGGCAGGTCCAAGGCCTGACAGGCGTCGATGACGTGCGTTCTCAGCACGTGCTTCGCACGGCCCGGGGCGTCGGCATCCCATTGCACGATGCGGTCAAACCGCTCAATGAGCAGGATGGGCTCCGGCAGGCGACGAATCGACACAGGCGCAACAGGCAACTGCAGGCGCGCGAGCACATTCAGGCGTGCGGCCAGGGTCATGCAGAAGTGCTCGTTGGCCACCATGTACGGCATGTGCGGATTCCGGCTTTCGGGCTTTAGCAGATGCGTCGAGCTGAGCGAGCCGTCGGCAAGCGCGAGCTGCTCGCCCTCGACGAGGACCTGCAGCTTGTCCTGGTAGCCGGCCAAGGACAGGCGCACTTTGCCGTCCCAGACCGGAAACGGAATCGCATCGCGCTCACGGATACGCTGCCCTAGCTCTTCATTGGTGATGGGCCGACGCATCGGCTCGTCCATCTGCTCGTGGGCGATACGCGCCGCCTCGTCAGGCGTCGCATCCATTGCGAGGAAACTGAACGCTCCGACCGGCTCTTTACCCAGCAGGCGGACCAGTGCAAAGATGTTGTTCTTCGAGACCTGGTTGACGATCGACACGATGTCGAGCGCGCGGCCTTCGGGCAGCAGGTTTTCCAGAAAGCGCTGGACGGAACCGGGGCTATCCGGCGCGCGGTCGAGCGGGAGGGCGGGCGAAAGATAGTACGCCGCGGGATTGTTCTGCCACGCCGGGGCATACCCGAAGCCGTAGCGGTCCTCACGCGACTCGAAATTGAGAACCCCGACCGCGTCACCGTGCGTCGAAACGTGCAGAACGTGGTTCATACGTCGGTCTCCTTGTCTCCACGCGATGCCTCGGATGTCCGACCACCGTGCACCATCGGCAGCGCGGGTTGTAGACGAATCGCCTCCTCCTTGGTAGTGACCAGCAGGGTGAGCCCGAGCCCAAAAAGCACGCGCAGCAGCCGATCGACTCCGACCGGCCCGCCGTTCTCCAGCCGCGAAAACACGTTCGACGCTACGCCGCACGCGTGCGCGGCGTCGTCGATGCGAAGCGATAGCTCCAGCCGGCGGCTGCGCACCAGTTCGCCCAAGGCCTTGAGGTCCTGAATTTGAGGGCCCGGTCGCGGTCCGGGCGCCGAGAGGGTACGCGCCATAGTTTCTCTATTCGGAAATTATCCGGTCATATTCGAGCAATTACATGGTAATTTCCCGTTGGAGAAACAATAACCCAATCTGGGTCAATCGGTCAATAAATTCTCTATCGAGAAATTATCCTGCTGGGTTCAAGCGGCTGTTGGGCGGCACGAATCCGGAGGGCGGTCGGCGGCACCTCGACGATTCTCCGTTGTGCCGCCTACCGCGACGCAGGGCCCGTGTGGCTTATTCCGTTTAGTCCGGCCGCGTTGCAGCGTGTTTGGCCAGGAAGGTCGCGATCCCGTGGGTACGCGGGATCGCTTCCGTGACCGCCTCATGCGAGACCGTCCCTGCGTCGAGTAGACGGATCAGATCGTCTTCCCAACGCAGCAGGCGATGGGCGGTCAGGAACTCGTCAACCTCCGTGAACCCATTGAGCGCCCCGACGTCTTGCGCCGTTCGCGATGTAGAGGTCAGCGACCGATTCGATGCCGCCGCTCGTAGGAATGTCTACGATGGCCGAAATGGCGATGATACGGTTCAGCAGGCTTTCCTGCCCCGTGGCTCCACCGAAGCGGGCGGAAGCCATGAATACCTGTGAGAGGTCACTGCCGTAAGTCCCACTGTAAGCAGCGCGTCCTTACTGACCTCAAGCAGCTGGTCGGTCCGGGTGTAGCCCGGGGGCGTAGATGATCCGTCGATACCCTTGCGCGTAAGCGCTTTCGATCGACGGAAGGTACGGCAGCGCACGAATGGCTTCCGGCACATCCCAATCCTTCGATGGGGTGGACCGGTGCCGGGGCATCACGCGGGCCGCAGGACCCACATGCTCTGTCAACGAGAGCAACGCCGCCACGAGATGAATCGCTGCATGATCCTCTATAGCGCCCGAGCCGAACAGAACAAGGCCGTTCGCACGGGCCGCCAGAGCATTGCGCAGCGGACCAACAACGGAGGCGGGCAAGGCGTCCGTGGTCGCCGTGGTGGGCGCGAACGCGATGCGCGGCCAAGGTCTTTCGAACGGCTGACGGGCTTCCAGGTCGGCGTCGTCAGTGACGACGCCGATCAGTGCAATGTCTTCGTCCGAATAGCCGGGGCGCGAAGTGACCATGAGCTGGACGTCCTCGTGCAGCGCCTCAGGTGTCGGCGTGTCGAACAGCACCACCACACGATGATCGTAGTTCAACGCGTGAAGGCAAGCCGTCTCCAGACGTTCGGCCGCATCGTTCCAGGATTGCTGATCGAGTTGCAGCGGCGTGATTGGCATATTGACCGACCTGTTTGCCGACAGCGCATTATCGGGGTTGTTATACCGACTCGATAAACTGAAGGGGCGGATAGTTGCAGTTCCGCTCCTTCATATTTCAGGACACGCCGGAAGAGGGCGGATAGCGCTGTTGGCGAAACTCTGGGCGCTACCGGTCGGCTCTATGGGCAATCCATCTTTATACAATTGGGGCGGCGGCCAGGATCGTGCGCCAGCCGCTGTCGTCGAGGCGCCGCCTGCCAAGGCCGGCGGCGCGTTCATCGAGTGGGGAAGCTGCGCCCCGAGCCAACCGAGGCAAATGCGCGGGATACGTACCCGCGTCTGGCGGCGCTCGATGCGCACGCAGACTGAATCGAGCGGGCAAGCAGGGACGATCAGACCGCACGCGGTGGCACCCAGCAACTAGCGGCAACCGAGATGGTGCACGCGAGCGGACGGCTACGCGATTGGCACGGACCGAAGCGGTGACCATGTCGGTCGACCGGCTCGTCGGCCTCGAGCGTCAACCGGGGCGAAAATTTTTCGAGCGATTGAGACGAAACCTCAGATTTGTGACAAAATTTCGAGCACCGTGAATAAATTTCGAGACCATGTCCCAACTGGAGCCGGTCGGCTATGAACACCTGATCAGAACGCTGAGCCTGCCCGTCCGGCCGCTCACGCATCCGTCCTTCATCAGTGGCTCGGTAAACCGCCGGGTACCAGCGCACAACGGTTTCTGGTTTCCTCGCAGCGTTGCGCTCGAGGAGACGCTGGTTGGGCATCTTGAGTTCGCCCTCCGGCACGAAGGCGTGAACCTCGAGGTCATCGATGCCGTGTTCGAGCACCTGCCAGAGGGAGAGCTGGCTCGCAGGCTTTCGGCGTCACCCAACGGCGCCCATATTCGCCGGGCATGCTTCCTGTGGGAATGGCTGACCGGAAAGAACTTATCCGTAGAAGTTGCGCCCACCGGCGCGTACGTCGACGCGCTTCCTGACAATGAGTATTTCACGGCCGGGCGTCCGACAAACATTCCGAAGTTTCGCGTGCGGGACAACCTCCCAGGCACGCCAGATTTCTGTCCGCTCGTGCGTCGCTCGGCCCTGCCGGAAAGCCCAACGCTGGATGAACTGCTCGACGAAGCGGATCACGCTCTGGACCGCCTGACCAACCCCACGCTTTATGCGCGGGCCGTGAATTACCTCTACCTGTCGGAAACTCGCAGCAGCTTTGGCATTGAGCGGGAAAAACCCAGCGCCGACAAAGCCGAGCGGTTTGTTCGATCGCTGGCACATGCCGGTGAAGAAAAATTGGTCACAGAGAACTGGTTGGTCGAGCTGCAAAACGTCATTGTGCGCGACGTCTTCAGCCAGGAAGCATCCTACCGTACGAAGCAGAACTGGCTTGTGGACGGGGCGCAGCGGGTGACGTTTTTTCCGCCGCCTCCTGAAGACCTCCGGCGGGCCATGGCAGGCTGGGAACGCTTCGTGAACGAAATCGACCTTCGCTGCCCGGAGCCCTTGGTGAGAGCAGCCTGCGCCGCTTTTGGATTCGTCTACTTGCATCCCTTCCTGGATGGCAATGGTCGGATTCATCGGTTCCTTATCCATCATGTCCTCAATGGCTCGCGACGCTTACGAGGCGGCGCCATTGTTCCAGTCTCGGCGGTCATCCTTCGCCACGAGGAGGACTACGCAAACGTCCTCAAGGGGTTTTCGGTGCCGACCACCCAGTTGTGGAACTACTTCATCAGCGATCCGGACCCAATAGTCACACAACATCCGGGCGGCAGGCCATACCGCTTCTTTGATGCCAGCCGAGAAGTGCACTTTTTGCACGCGATGCTGGTGGAGGCTGTCCGGACAGAGCTACCGAAGGAGCTGAGTTGGCTCAGCGGTTATGACGAAGCCTTCAGGCAACTGGACGCAGAGTTCGACCTGCCCCAATCCGACCTGTCGGCGCTAATTCGTATGGTGAAATCCAACGGCGGAAAGCTCTCTGCAAACAAACGCAAGCAATACTTCCATCTCCCTGACGAAGTCATCTCGCGAATTGAGGAAGTTGTCCGAGAGTCCTTTGCCAATAACGGTCCACCACCAACAGACAATGCAGCTTCCTGAGTTTCCGGCACGAGGGAATTTGTGAATGTTTCTCGAAACTAGTTCTGATGAAGACTATAAAATGACAAAATTTCGAAAGTTGTGAACGTTTTTCGAGCGGACCGGCCAAGTACAGCGTGGAGGGAAATTGTTTTCGAGCTGAAACCCCGGAAGCAGTGCGTGCGCCGAGCCAACTTGAAATTTGAAATAAGCTAAATTATCGATACATTGGGGTCGGAGTCATAATTAAGACTTCGCACCCGCTGCGCATGTCGGTTTCTGGCTGCGTCGAGATAATTTGCCGTCGGGCGCTACCGTTTTACTCGGCCGGAATTTGTGCAGCAGCCCGTTGCACAATTACTGTGGTCGCGCGACAAGCTTGACGACACCCCATTGCCGCCTGGGTATGCGGAAAAGTCGCTCGAGCACGGATGCGCTGGCAGCGTGTTGACCATGCGGATCGAGACGGCTACCCATCTGCGCGCCGGCAATGCCGCGACGAATTTCGCCAGCGTTCATAGTCGGATCTCTCTGCCGAAAGCGTCACAGGCCCCATTTCAGGCCGACGGTGATCCGTTTATCAACGACTGGATCGCTGCCAAATTGATGCTAAAATTGATGCGAAAAATCATCAAAGGAGTCATCATGCGTACCACCGTCACCGTCGACGACGCTCTCTATGCACGCGCACTCGAACTCGCCGAGCCGGGTATGCCGCCGGCAGACCTGTTCCGGGCCGCACTGGAAACGTTCGTACGTGTCCAGGCTGGCCAACGCCTTGCAGCGCTTGGCGGTCGCGCGCCCGACATGCCGGATGTGCCGCGACGCAACCCGGAAGCCGCTGCCCGATGAGCGTTCTGGTCGACACGTCCGTCTGGATCGAGCATTTCCGGCGGCCGCTACCGGCGCTTATTCAGCTGCTGCGCGTCGATGACGTCTTGACGCATCCACTAGTGATGCTCGAACTGACGTGCGGGACGCCGCCCGAACCGCGGGCCCGAACCCTGGGAGATCTCGCGCTATTGCGCCAAACGCGCCTTGCGACGCCAAGCGAAGTAGCGGACTGGATCGAGCGGGAACGGCTGTATGGACGCGGATGTGGCGCCGTGGATTGCACTCTGTTGGCGTCGGTGCTGTTGACCCCGAGCACCTGGCTCTGGACTCGCGATCGGCGACTCGCGCAGCTGGCCGAGCAATTCGGGGTTCAATACGTATCGCCTGACCTCCATTGAGCGGAGCCAGTACCTGTTTTCGAGTACGGTCCGTCGTGCAAACGGCTCGCTTGCCGATCTCATCGTTCATCCGAATCAGCCAACCGTCTACGGGTTCACGAATCACGTTCGCCATTAAAAATTCCAGAATTAGAATCAGCCGGCCAGCTGAAGATCCTTCAGCGCTTCGGGATGTTGCACGGCGACGCGCAGCAACGTCTGCGCCGCCCCGGTCGGGTTCCGACGACCCTGTTCCCACTGTTGGTAAGTGCGCACCGACACGCCGAGCAGGCCGGCAAACTCTGATTGCGACATGCCGACCTTCGCGCGGGCGATGGAGGCCTCTGTCGGCTGCACGCGCGTCACGCGGCCAGCTACGCCGGCCTTCATTTGGCGGACCGATTCCAGCAGGTCCGCTTGAAACTGTTCCATTTCCTTATCCACGATCGATTTCCTCACGAAGTTGATTGAGAAAGCTCGTCGGCAGGTTGTCGAACTTCGCTTTCGTGTACGCGATCAGCAGCCAGATTTCGCCATCATCGAGCAGGTTGTAGTAGATGACGCGTGAACCACCGCGTTTCCCCATCCCGGCGCGCGACCAACGCACCTTGCGCAGCCCTGAAGTGCCGGGAATCACATCGCCAGCCAGAGGGTTGTCCGCGAGCCAGTTGATGAACGCTTCTCGCTCGCCATCTCGCCATATTTCGTCTGCGTAGCGCTGAAACAGCGGGGTTTCGATGATTGTGTATATGGCGCATTTGTACGCCAATGGCGCATAGTTGGCAAGCTATCGGGTGTCTCGCTAAACTGTATATCCATACAGGTTTGGCGGCAGAAATGGGGACGGTTTGGGGGGCAGGTGGGGGTAATCGTTCGAATCGTGCGAAATCTGGCGGTGACTGCTCGCAGAGGCGCTTACTGCAAGGCTTTGCGGCCTTACGGTTTTCACGAAACATGCAGATTTGCAAGTCGTTGAATCACAAGAGATTTTTTGTCGCAACCGCCTATAAATGCACGAAAGGTACGACTCCCCCTAGACTGGCTGGTCGTCACCGCCTTTTTAATTGGAGTGCGGGCGGGAAAGCTCTGTCTCCGATTGTGTGAGAGCTTCGTGAGGCTTCTTACTGCAACTCAACCGGAAAAAATCGGGCTCTGAGCATCGCCTCCTGATCGAGGAAGCGCTTTTCGTCCCTGACTTTGAGTCTCTTCAAATTTTCGATTTTCCAGCGAATCGCTGGCATCTTTTGCAGGTGTTCGTAAGGCATCACCGACCACTCCGGCTCAAGCCTAACCAGCGACAAAAGAAACTTCCGATGGGCTTCAGTCAGCGCTTGAGGAAGCTCATCATGCATACGCTGTTGCACGGCTTCAAGTGGCGCCAAACCAATTTCGTCGACCGTCATGCCAACGAACCCTGCGTCATAATCGTCGGCGAGAGAGCGGGGATGCGCGAAGAGCACCTCGTGAATCGGGCGATTGTGACCCGCGAGGTAAGCGACAAAGGCGTCCACGATGTCTTCACGCATTCCTAGGGTGTCGTACATATGCTGTACATCGAAAATGTCGCGAGGGTGCTGTCGGTCTAACGCCGCAACCAGCTTGCTGCCATAGAGTTCCGCGTCGCTAAGTGTCGGTACCTCGAAATCCACGCGAAACAATTCCTGAGCGCGTGGTACAACGCTGCGCGTAACCGTTGGCATCAAAGTGCCGCGGAAAACGTAGTTCACTTCGACTTTCACCTGTGCGTCATGTGACGACACGAGGAGTTTGACGTCGTCCCCCTTATTCTTGCCCGTGGCTCCCGCGACGGTGACCGCATAGCCTTGTCGCTCGATCGCAGTCCTGGCTCGTGCAAGGTCCGCGTTGATGATCTTGAGTGCCTCGTCCCGGTTCGGTTCATGCGCGCGCATGACCACGTCGATATCAACAGATAGTCGCGGCAGGTCCTGCACGAACATATTGATGGCCGTACCGCCTTTCATCGCGAAATGAGGCGAATCGAACACCTCGGGTGCGACATGAGCCGGGGGCAACTCATTGCTCGCGCGCGTCGCCATGCCCTGCGACTCTCGTTGCGTGCGCGCGAAGCCTGCGCCCCGGGTGAGATCGGGAGGTTCGGCCTGTGCCTCACAGCAGACGGCGAATCCGTGCGTCTCATCGCGCACCTGCGACGTGTGCCCCGTCGTCGCAAGCCGATGCGGTCCGGAAAACCCGTGAGAAACTCCAGCTCGCCCCCACGGGATCCGCGTCAGACCTCGCTGTTTTGATAACGATGCAGTGGTGAGTGTCGAGGCGGGAATACATTGGCCGAATTCAGTGCGGTGCCCCGCAATCAAAGCTCACCATCTCGGCGAAAGTGAGCGCCGCCACGTGAGTCGTTGGACACGAGTGCATCGGTCGAAATGCATCACTCCCTGGCCGAGCTCGATACAATCATCGAATCAGCATGGGGGATATAGCGATATGCGACAACGGACTTGCGCACCTGCCTGCCAGCGCCCTCGGGATGCAGGCGCTGACGGATAACGTGGTGATGGGCGAGAGAAAACCACCGCGTGATGACTGGAACACTCTCACGCGTGTTGAACTGCTGGCGGAACTGGCGCGTCTTCAGGCAGAAAACGCGAGGCTCGCCGCATTGCTGCCATCACCGGTCCGATCGCAGGACAAACCCATACGGATCGCTGCGTGCGAGCCATCCGCGGCCGCCCGAAACCCTGACATGCCAATGCTGTCGCCGCCGCAGAAGGTGCAGCTCTTCCGGCGGTTGTTTCGCGGGCGCACCGATGTTTATCCGCTTCGTTGGGAGAGCCGGACCTCTGGCAAATCGGGTTAGGACAGTGGGCGAGCGGGTAACAGTTTCTCGCTCGCCAACACGGTGGAGACGCAATTGATAGGCGGCCGCCAACTGTGGTAGGTCTTGCAGGCGAGCGCTTGACAAATCTCCAGGTACGGCAAGTCACCTCTCGCGAATGAATGTGCGGCATAATTCTGAGTAATGCGACTATAGTCGGATCCGGGGCGAAAGCAAAAATGGGGAAAAAGGCCGAGTTTCGGTTTTATGTTCGTGCGGCAGACGGGAGAATTTCAACCACCTGGAGCATCGTAGCGTCAAGAAGTGACGTTTACGTAACCCCGCTGCTCATGAAGGAAAGCTCAAAAGTCAGTCTCCATCAATCAGGCGACTGCAACTGGTCTCTCAGAAGCGAGTACCTTCAAGCGGGTGGACCTTCCGTCAATGGAGCTCGCCACATCGCTCAATGGAAGCACATAGATGCGTCGAAGCCCGCTCTACGGATCTTGATACCAGAATCTGAACTTCGATCGGACAATCGAACTACCCAGAAGAAAGTCTCGATCCTTGACCTTAAACCTGGTGTTGATGCGATATGCATAAATTGCTTCGTGATTGGCGGCGATGCGTCCGCGGCCGCGCCGATAGGTCAATCAACTAAAATATTCGAGCACGCTTTGGAGAACGGGGCGACGTTCTCCTGCCTTCTATCCTATCGCCAGATTAATTCGGATGAGCGCGAGGGGCTTATTCGGGTCAAAGACTGGGCGGCACGCCAGACTGAGAAAAATGTTTATGGCGTAGCACGGATTCACTTTCCAGGGCGTGTAAGCGGTCTGTTGGAATACCGACCATTGCACGCCCCCTACGTCCTAAGCGATCCGTTGGCCCGCACCACATGGCGTCGCGATGCGACGGATGTCGCGGCGCATATTGAGCCAAGCAACACAGAACGTTCAAAGTAAAACCGCTTTGATAGTTGTTCCCACAGACGAGAAAGGGGCCTTGTAGTGATCAATCACGTTCTTGATCCTGTGATCGTTCAGGCCTGACGGGGCTGTCGATGCTGTCGGGCCGGCCGACTCCATGACCCCGCGCAAGGCCCGGGCACATTGAGGTTAAAACCCATCCTGACGGTAGCTTTTGGTGCCGCGTTGGTCGGGTGCGGTGAACCTAGACATTAAGAACTAGTGCCAAGTTCGTGCGTAAATTTACTCTTTAGGAATTGATGGTGAAGTCTGGTCGAGAAAAAAAGAGAAAGCAGTCAAACCTCTCGAGGGCCCTCGCGTCATCAAGCGATGTGCGAATTGTGCATAATCGTTTCTTTAGTAATTTGAGTGCAGCGGAAATTCGTCGTAGTACTCCAACCCTCAAGAGACATAGACATTTTGTTGCAGCTTTGCATCCTAATCGCGGAGGGGCGTCCAAGATCTACACGCGGAACACTCCGAACAATTTATCCTTAGAGAAGTGCATCGCTTGGTGTTTAGGGTTGCTTGAGGCACACAAAGCAGAGTTGCAGTATTTTCTTGATGAGCAAGGGCAACTTTTAGGGCAGATTCTTGCGGAGGACTATGCTGCTGCGTTGCACACCGTCGATTCTATCGAGGAAAAGGTCGGCCTGAGCTCGTGGGGCGTTTCCTTGCACGGGACGCTTCTCTCTCTCATCGACGCAGATGCACGCCGTGGCTATCTTTCAAAGGTTATATCTGAGTCTGCAGACAACGGATTTTTTAAGGCTCTCGCATTTAATCTGACTAGTCGATTTGACGATCCGGAGACGTTGCAATCGGAGAGTCGGTTCTTCGAGATGAAGATAAAGCGCAGCTTTGTCGGTGTCATGTTGCATTTTCTGATGTACAAGTTGGTACCGTTCAATGTCGAATTCGAATACGATTTCGAGAAAATATTAGAAATAGAAAAAGAGTCTTCAGCCGTTGACGTATTTCAGTGTCTTGTCGATTTTCTCGTCAATCACCTCCATGACGAAGATGATACAACGGTAGCGCTGTGCAAGCGTGTATTGGTCGACTTGAGGAGAAATCTGCAACATTCGTCATTAGACAATTTGGCCGTGGCATGGGGAGTACTCGAGCCACCAACGATCACGGCAGCGGCTATCGAAATTGTCGATTTATATACTGCCGGTGACTATGAGACGGTTTGTCGACGCATGGTGGAAGAGGAAGCGCTGATAGAGCACTTTGGCCTGGTGGAGATTTGGGCGAAAGCACTTTCGCGGTTAGACACTGACGTATGCCCGTCAGCCGGCCTTTCGCACATTCTGCTTCCATTGAGGGATGTGCTGACGAAATCCTCTCAGTACGAAAAATCTAGAGCAATGTTGCTCGCCTATTGCCACGCCTTGGGTATGTTCACGTGGTTTCGCGAACTTCGCTACCTACTCGAGAGGGAGACGCGTTTCTACGATGCCGTAACAAACGAACAGCTAAGACAGACCTCATTGTTGCTGTCTTCACTTACCACTCCCGCAAAAGCTGAAGTTCTCGCACGCAGGGGATATATTGATATCGATACCCTGCGGTTTTTGGTGACAGAGGACTCGGTGACCGCTAGGCTATTCAACAGGATGCGATCGTCCATCGATGCTGAGCCAACCAGCACGGAAATGATCGGAATTGACGATACACGTCAGCTTAAGTTTAGGGCTTTATGGAACTTGGCTCGGCATCGCTATGCAGCGGCGATTCCACTGCTGGAAGCCTTGCTCCGTTCAGACGATGTTCGTGTCGCGCAAGATGCGAGTAGGGCGCTCATTGAGGCCTATCGATCGACGGGCGCGATTGAGAAAGCTGCGGACGTATATGTCGACGCTGTTCTGCAAAATGCCAATCTGCTCAGTGCGTTCGATAGCTCCGGTCTGGCTAAGGCGTGTAGCGAGATCATAAAGGACAGTCGGTCAATTTCAATCCCAATCGTATTTAGTATTCACTCTCGGTACATCGGAGACGAGTACGATGCAGCACTGAAATACAGCTTTGAACGTTTCTTGGTGAACAATGAGAAGCCCAATCCGATCGATATAGCAAATTCGGAAAGATTCACGTCGGTGAAGATGGATTATTTCCTTCGCCATGTATGTACCCCAGAAGTGATGAAGCTGTATTTGTATTTCGATACGCCCAAAGACATTGAGATGTGTCGCGTCGAAGTGTGTAAATTGTTACTGGAGCGCTACGAAGGCGATGAGGAGTTAATCTTTGAAGTCAAGGATCGCACGCGCAGATTGGTACTGAGAGAAGCTGTCAATCACGTGCAGGGAAGTAGAATTTTTTCAGACGCAAATCTGCTGACAGGTTCACCGTCAGTTGCGTTCAAAACACTGTTTGAGCGATTCTCTGTCATTCGGACACAGGATTTTTCCGGTTTTGAAGATGAGTTGGCGCTTAGCAAGTTTCTCAAGTTGATGAAGGAAGACGAGCTTTTGTTTCGGAACGCTCACACAATCCACGTTCAGGATATAGTTCTGAACGAAAAAAATAGCGTTTTTATGAAGTTGATCAAGCTTGCCCGTGATCAGTTTGCATTTGGCGAGCGGGGGATTAACGTTTACCTAAGTACGCGCATTCGGCATGGGCATTTTCCGAACACTATCAGAAAGCCTCTGCTCGACAATTTCCTGCTGGCATCCAAAGCTACCGACACGGCTGGATACAAGATGAGCCGTGATTGGCAGGATAGAGTGAATCCAAAAGCGAGCGCTGTAGGTGTACTTGAGCAAGCCATTGTGGAGTTCAGTATCAAACTGAACGAACTAGTGGACGAGGTGAACGATAACTGGCTCAGAATATTTACCATCGATCAGGATATATCTGGTCTGGGTAAGGACGGCGAGGCTACGAAGTCGTTGTTCAATTATTCGGTGACCGCAGTTGAGGCGTACTCTCTGCAGAGCGAGTTGGGTCAAAAGGCGATTTACACCGATTTTGTATCAGTTGCAATGAGATGGTTGTGGGAGCGCACGGAAGGTAACCTGATCGAAATACGTAGAAAGATCGACGAGGAAATGAGGGAAAAGGCAATTTCAATGCTTGAAGAATTGGAGAGGCACGCGATTCACAATTGTGGAATAGAGAATCTCGGTGATTTTCCTGACGCCTTGGCTCGAGCCAGAGTTGGTCTCATGCAGGCATTTGATACCGTTTTAGGCTGGTTCACGCGTGCCAGAGGTACCAACATCCTGAGTTTTGACCTCGATATTCCGGTTCAGATCGCAAAAATGTCTGTTGATCTACAGGTGAATTTTGGTGATGCCAGTGGTCTTTGCTGGAGGGGGGCATTTCTGAATCCTTTCGTCGATGTCCTTTACATTCTTTTCGAGAACGCAGTCTCAAAGTCTGGCTTGCCTCGAGATGACGTAATGGTCAAGGTAGAGGCAAAGATTCTACACGATACGGTTGTCATTTCAGTTGAAAACAATTGCTCGGTAGTTGCCGACGTAAGCGCAGAGAATGCTAGGCTTGAGCGCTATCGCGATCCGGCCAATTCGCAGACTCCAGTGAATGTAGCGCAAGGCGAAGGTGGATCTGGTTTCTTCAAATTGTGGCGTTTGTTCGACAAAGATTTGAACGTCCGGCATGTAGTCAAGCTTGGATACGTAAGCGAAGATCGTTTTTTGGTAGAAATCGAGATTCCTTTAATTGAATGCGAAAAAGTGTGTGTAGACAATGAAAATTCTGTTGGTTGAGGACGAAGAGTCAAAGCGACGAGCGATATCCGAGCACGTCAGAACATGCATCAGTGCGCCTCTTGACATAGTGGAGTGTGAATCGCTACGAGGTGGGCTAAGGGAGATTATTTCAGGCCAATCGTTTGACCTCATACTGCTGGATATGAGCATGCCAGTTGATGCGTCCGATAGCGCGTCGACGTTCGAGGAACACGAGGGCTTCGCTGGGAAGGAACTTCTTGCTCAAATGAAGCTACGCGACATCAGCATGCCCGTCGTTGTAATAACGCAATACAAAGCATTTGCAAAGGGCACCGTCGACCTTCGTGAGCTAACGGCGGAATGTGCGCGTGAATTTCCTGGAATTTTCCAAGGCGCAATTTACTACAGTACTTCCGTGGAGAGCTGGAAGCGTGAGCTATTTGAAATAATAAACAGGATTTAAATCATGCTAGTCCTTGTTGTCGATGATCAATACGATGGTAAAGCTAAGCTCCTAGCCAACGTGGTAAAGGGCATGGCTAACACTGAGTTGGCTCATGTGTCAAGCGCTCGTGATGCGCTCAAATTCATGAAAAGCCGACGCGTCGATTTGCTTGTCCTCGATCTTCAGATTCCATCTGAACTGGGCATGGATGTGGACGTGGCTGGCGGTAAGCAGCTTCTCGAATATTTGGAACTTAAGGATGACGTCTTAAAACCAGGGCGAGTTATAGGGCTGACCTCACATAAGGATTCTTACGTGCAGTGCAAAGATTTCTTCGGCTCGCGCGGTTGGGCACTTCTGCTCGACCCGGCAGAAGATGAATTGGAAACATTGTTAGCCGCCCAATTGATGGGAACTGCATCGGATAATCCCGCGTTTGATGTCGCCATTATCACGGCATTGGAACATACCGAGTTAGAAGCTGTGCTTGCGCTCCCATACGAGTGGAGGGCGACAAGATTTAATGATGACATAAGCTCATATCACATCGGCACGATCACGCTCAAAGATGGGCGAAAGAAGTCGGTCATTGCGGCAAGTTCGCCGCGTATGGGAATGGCTGCGACTGCGGCGCTCGCCACCAAAATGTGTCTAAAGTTCAAGCCCGCTTTCTTATCGATGACCGGTGTGGCTGCCGCTGTGAGCGGAGAGGCCGAACTGGGCGACATACTTGTCGCGGATCCATCATGGGATTGGGGTAGTGGGAAATTGACTGTTAGGAAGGGGAAACCAGTATTCTTGAGTGATCCCGCCCAGATGACTTTGGATCCTGAGGTAGCGGCCAAAATTCGCACATTAGCGGTGTCCCGTGAATATTTGAACGAAATCTACGCAAATTTTAAAGGCAAGCGTCCAGCTCACGACCTGACCGTTAGAGTTGGACCTGTCGCCACCGGGGCCGTGGTGCTTGAGGATCCAGTGACTGTTGAACTTATTCGGTCACAAAATCGAAAGACGATTGGTATTGAGATGGAGGCCTATGGCGTAATGAGCGCTGCGTTCTATATGGGACCGAATCGTCCGGTTGCGCTGGTTTTGAAATCAGTTTGTGACTTCGCTGATCCCACAAAAAATAACGAATGGCAACCGTATGCTGCATATACGAGTGCTCAGTATCTTCACCGACTGCTCATTGGACATTTGTTCAACTGACGCGGATGCTTGAATGGTGAGCTTGAGTGCGATCTCACCACGTCGGAAGCCCGCAGGCGTTGACCCAACTCAATCGCAAGTCTGACTAGGCGTTCACGGGCGAGTTGCGTGGCATCCCTCGCGGGCTCAGCTTGCCTATACATTGGAGATCATCGCCAGATGCTCATTGACGTTGACGGTTCTTTGCCCGGGCAGCAGTCAGCCCGAGTCGCTCAGCCGCTCGCCATGGCCTCAGCTTGCCGTCCGCCACGTCCTGTATGACCTTGAATCTGTCCAGCTCGCGCATCGTCATCGTGATCGTCCCAGTCGCGTTCATCGCCGGCGCTCCTTGAAGGGGCTGGCGATCAACCTACACACCAAAAACACGACATTTTTATTTAGCGGAAACGCGGCATCTGAACTTGGGATCTACACGTATGTAAAAAATTGATCATACATATTATGTAAAATTATGTTCGTACTCCGGCATACACAGTCTCCGCGGCAACACCCGCACCATTCAACACATCGTCGCTCCATCTCCACGACCTCCCGCATCCCCCACAAGCAGCTCATTCAACACGCGCGCGTCCACTTGCCGCTCCAGCGCCAGGCACGTGTCGCTCAACGCTTCGGCCCGTGCTCGCTCGAGCGTCATACCCGCCAGCGCACGAAACTTCGCCAACAGTGCTGCATCGGACAGCGGATTGCGCGGGTCGCCGAGCGCGATCGGCACGTGACACGATTCCCACCGTCCGTCCGCGCGATACAGGATCACCGTCGGCTCGTCGAGATCGCGTAACGCGGGATCGATCTCGATCGCGATGCGCGCAAGCAGCGCCGTGATGCGCGAATCGGTGCGCCTGTCATCCCGATAAACACCGATCCCCGTGTCGCCGTACGCAAAGGCCGCCGCAACCGCGTACGGCAGGCTCATCTGCGCCGACGACAGCGTCGACAGGTCGCGGCCGCCGCACATCCGGGCAACGAACGCACTCGCCCGCACGATCACCCGTTCGATTTCATCGGCCTCGAACGTGCGGCCGTCCGCAAGCTGCAACGCCGCGTCAACCGCCGCATGCGCGCTGCGGCACGACGCGTGCGGCTTGATCGAGCAGCGCATCATCTTCCAGTGCGCACCGAGGCCGTCGGTCAATGCGTCGGGCGCATGCGATTGAGCGGCGAACGTGTTGAAGAAACCGCCCCATACATCGTCGAATACTCTTGCCGGGCCGCTTACGCCTTCGCGTGCCAGCAGCGCCGCGAGCACGCCGCCTTCCGCCGCACGCCCGGCATGCAGCCGCTTCGTTTGCGATCCGTCGTGGATGAATCCCCACAGGCCACCAGAGAAACTCGCCGCATGGCCGAGCGCGTCGCGCGTGCGCGCGGCATCGAGTCCGAGCACGCGTGCGCTTGCCGCTGCCGCGCCGAACACGCCGCAACTGAGCGTCGAGTGCCAGCCCGCACCGTTGTGGGCCGAGTAGCCGCCGGCCGCTTCCAGCACGCGTCGGCCGACGTCGTAGCCGAGTGCGATCGCCGCCACGCACTCCCGACCTGTCACAGGACGGTCCGTGCACGACAGCGCGGCGAGCACGGCCGGCAGCACGACCGCGCCCGAATGATCGCAACCGCCGGCATCGTCGAGCTCGAGCGCGTGCGCGGCGATCCCGTTGACGAACGCCGCGTCGCGTGCCCCTGCCCTGCACCGCGTGCCCCACAGCGACGCGCCGCCGCGCGCGACGGCACCGGTCAGCGCACGTGCGCTGCGCGTCTCGACGGGGGGCGAACAAGGTAAGCGTAAATTCCTATCATAAGCGCGATAGTCATGAAAACCGATGGGCTCATGAGGAAATTCGTATAAACGGCCTACTGCTTGAAGTCCCGTGCCGCAAACGCCTGATCGAACTGCCGGGCGCGCTGCACTTCGTCGCTGTGCAGATAGGTTGACGTCGTCGAGATCGACGCATGGCGCAGATTGTCACGCACCATGATCAGCTCGGCGCCCCGCGCCAGCGCATGCGACGCGTGTGTGTGCCGCATCCAGTGCGGGCTCGCCCGGCGCAGCTTCTCGGCCGTCCCGGGCCGCTCGTTCTGAATCGCATCGGCCACCAGCACGAAGAACCGCCTCAGCACGCGCCAGAGCCGCGTGCTTTCGATGCTGGCGTCCCCCTCGAGGCTAGCCACAAGCGGCGTCGCCGGATTCCAGCGCGCGGGGGTGACTGCTAGCCCCCGCTGCACGAGATACTGGTCGAGCGCCGTCCGGGCCAGCGGCGGCAGCGCGACCTTGCCCTGCTTGCCACCCTTGCCGAGCACGTGCAGCCAGTGATCGCCGTGTTCGTCCCGGCGGATGTCGGCGAGCGTCGCGCCAACCAGCTCGCTGGCGCGCAGGCCCGTCGCATAGCCGAAGTCCAGCAGAAACCGCAGGCGCTGGGCGGCCGGCACGCTCCAGCCATAGGACCATTCGAGGCCGTTGGCAACGGTGCGGATCAGCAACCACTCGCCCTCGGAGAAGCCACGCGACACGTCCAGTCCCGCGCGCGGCGCGTGGCTCTTGACCTTGACGCCGGCGAACGGATTCGCAAGGACATAGCGCTGCTCGACGAGCCATCGGAACAGCGCGGACAGGACATTCAGTGCGTATGCCGCTGATCGGGGCGACAGCGCGCCGATGAACGGCCGCCATTCGACACTGTGCCGCGGCCGCGACGGCCCGACCCAGCGCTCGCGCGGCGTGGGCCGGCGCAGGAATGCCCGGTACGCGATCGCGTCGTCAGTGGTGAGCGACGACAGCGCACGGCCCCGCTCGACGATCGCCCACAAGATCAGGCGCTCCGCTTCCTTGCGGTAGGCGCGCTGCGTGACGGCAGATTCGTGCAGCGACAGCCAGGACTGAATCGCCTCGTAGTCGTTGGGTGCATTGAGCAGGCAGGCGGCCCGCGGTGCGCGGAACTGTCCGTGCGAGCCGTCGACTTCGTGCGGCAAACGCAACTGCTCCCACGGCACGATGTCCCCGGCCGGTGCCGCGACGATCAGCGCCCGCGCCCGTTCGGTCAGCGCCGGATGGGCAGCAAAGAACGCCTCAACGCGGCGCGCACTGGCGACGCCGAGACCTGCAATCGCCGTCCACCAGCGGCGCCGGCGAGGAATCCGCACGGTCAGCTCGGCCAGCGTCCGGATGCCATGCGCCCGCAGCGCGGCCACCGCGCGTGCCGGCAACCATTGGTCAATCTCGTCGGCGATGTGCGGCACGGGTGCTGGCAGGCTGCGCAACGTCTCGATCGCGCGCGCAACGGTGTCGGCCGACGCGGCGGACCGCTCGCCGAAGGCTTCGGCCAGATCGACCCGGTGACGGCTCGTCGCGAACGCGACCAGCGCGCGCCGGATGCGGCCGAGCACCCCGCGCGCGGAGACCCCGGGCGGCTTGCGCTCGCCCAGATAGCGCGCCACGGCCGCGCGCGCGTCGAGCCCGGCATACCAGGCACGCAGCGCGGCCAGTTCGGCATCGTCAGGAAAGGTGATGGGTTCGGTCTCACGCGTTTTCATGATTGCCAGTTTAGACGAGAAACAAGCATGGACAGATAATGTGCGTTATCTGTCCAGCACTGCCCATGCTGCTTACGCTTTCTTTGTGAATACGGGATATCGTTTCAGTCCGGTAGGTACACGCCGACGCGACGCCGATTCTCAGCAGCCACTGTCGGGATCGTCAACGCGGGGCGTCTTGCGGCGGCATGCGTGGCAGCGAGGCGGTGAAGATTGAGCTCAAGTCCGGCAGCATAACGTTCGACCGCTTCGCTGAGTGTTTGGTCGACCGCCTCGTCCAAACGCACCAGTTCGGTGAGCCGGCGCGGATCTTCGTTCGGATCGATGCTCAGCCAGCGACGCGCCACGCTGGTACGTAATGCCCGGTATTCCGTTATTACGTCGTTGAGGGAAAAGCCTTGCGCGGGGTGGTCGTCTGCGTGTCGCCGAGCCTCTCGAGTAACGTTCGATGCATTGAGCGGACGCTCGCCCCGGCCTTTTGCAATCTGCTGGGCGTCGCTCTGCGCGTCCCTTATATCCCGTGCAAGGGCTTTCAGAAATCGCCGGGCCGAAGCATCCAGCGCCCTCGCGGACAGCGTCGTCGCCCCAAGCCGCTGCGCCTGATCAACCCAATCAATCGCTAGCGTTTCCACATTGGCGTCGATAAAATCCGCTCCTTCTTGAGAGCGCCCCTACACCCGCCATAGGGTGCGCCGAATAGTGCCAACGTGTTGCAGGCATAAATTCCGCAGGTGTCCACCTCGCGTCCGGCCCGCGGTTTCCGGCCGGAACGCTAGATCCGTCGGACATACCGCTCTGAAACGACTGAGCGTTGCTGGATCCATGCAACGGCAAGCTCCAGCGCTTCATCGCGTGCCTCCTGGGCGTTGGCGAAGTCCCCATCGACGCCGAGCGTGCGTGTTTCGCCGGCCCGGTCGGTGACGATGGCCGCTGCTGCATAGCGGCCCTTTCCGGTGGCGGTTACCACCGGCCGGACCTCGCAGCCGTGATACTCCATGACGTTGTCCGTTTGCATATGACACCTCCTGAAGAGCGTTGCGCCCGAAGCGAGCCCGGCGATGCGGGATTTTCAGTTCGACCGGGCGCGCACGGCATTCCGCATGGCACCGCGGGCCCCGCGTCACCGATAATGCGCGAGGACACTACCACGACGGCTGTCGCCGCCGCGAGGTTACCGGGACGTTCCCGTAACCTCGCGCCCGCGCGTCACGGCGGCGACGACAAGCTTGTCGTTGCGATCTACAGCCATTCAGCCTTCGCGTCCAGGCACCACGATATCCGTCGTGCGGCCACCCGGCACGGAAGAAGTCTCCGCGCTTTCCCCACCGCCGTTGCCGGCGGTCTTCCGGCTTCGGCGTGTTTTGTCGCTCGGGTGGAGCGCGTCGAGGAACGTCTTGCCCTTCTCGGTCAGGTACGCGAGGCGTGCGCCTGCGGCGCAATGTTCCAGCATTACCAGCTGGCGTTCGAGCAGCGCGTCAAGCTCGGCGCGATTCATGTCGATCTGGTCTGGCGCCTGGCGAAGCAGCATCAAGGTCGCAAATTCGTGTGGACTGAGCATTTCCGTCTCCCGTAAACCATGGTCCCGAATGCAGGGGAACGCTGCAGAAAAACGACACGTAGGGCAGGCCGCATAGGGGACGCGCTGCGATGCAGCGCTACGCCGTCACGCAAAGAAGCGCCCGCGAACCTGTGTCGTCGAGACAGCCTGCGGTGATGGCGCGTACCGTCTGGTATCCGCCCGCCACGGGATTTTTCCGTGCTTGCCCTAGCCGATATCGATCGTGCGACTCACGGTCTGCGCCGGCTCCGATTTCGGCACGGTCAACGTGAGTACACCGTTGTCAAACTTTGCCAAGGTGTGATCGGGATCGGCGTTATCCGGCATCGGGATCGTGCGCATGAAGCTTCCATGGGCGCGCTCCAGCCGGTAGCAGCCGTTTTCCTCGCTGCGCACATCCTGCCTTTTCTCTCCGCGCAGCACGATTGCCCCATCCTCGACGCTCACCTTCAGATCTTCGCGCTCCATCCCGGGCAGTTCGACCGTCACGCGTAGCACCGGCCCTTCATCGACGACGTCGATGCGCGGCTGGAAGCGCGATGAACTGAAGTCGCCAAACCATCGTTCGAGCGCGCCACGGCCCGCAAACGGGTCATGAAAGAAGTCCTCCACTGCACGCCATGGTTCACGTGAGAACAGTCGCGGAATGTCAGGCCACGAGGCCCGCCATTGCTCGCTTGCCGGCGGGCTTTCCGGGCTTTCTGCATCGGACTTGCGGGCAGCGCCGCGAAGGAACTTGAAGGGGTTCCACTTTTTTAGATCAGTGTTCATAGCGTCCTCCGATTCAGCTTCAATCTGTTATGAGCGTGGCGGCCGGCCCATCAAGTAGCGAGCGCGCCCTGAACTCCGACTGCTCCCAGCACGCCGCGATCGATCAGTTTCACTGCGTACTCGATCGCGTCGCGCTGTGCTTCGGCCGCGCTCGTCCAACGTTCGCTGAAGCACGGCAGATGCCAGTCGGCCAATACCTCACCGCTCCGTTCGATCCGCACAATAGCGATGTAGCCGTCCGGTGCGGACACGCGTGCCACGATTTGTTGCACGGGGATCGTGCGGATGTGGATCGCGTGCCCTTTCCAAGACTCCAGCGTCATATCAGGCATCGGGCTCCCTGCTCCTGTTTCGCGGCAACGGAGACGCTCGCGCTGCCGACCTGCCGCTGCTGACGCATCAGTTGGTCTTGATTTCGATGCGCCGTGGGCGTGCCTCGTCGCGGCGTGGGATTGTCAGCTTCAGCACCCCGTCCTGAAGGCTCGCCTCGATTTTTGACGTATCGAAGTCCGGTGACAGCGTGAACGTTCGGGCGAAGTGCGGTTGGCGGACCTCGGCATGCTGCAGCCGCAGATTTGCCGGCGTTGGCACCACCGCCTCGGCCTCGATCGAGAGGCTGCTGTCGTGAACTTTGACGTCCAGCTTGTCCTTCGTCACGCCGGGTAGATCTGCCCACAACGTGACACCCTGGCTGTCCTCGTATATGTCGACGGCCGGGGTGAGCGTGATTCGGCGCGTGGCCTGTTCAGTGTCGCGACGCGCTACGGCGGATTGGTCGCGTTCAGCCAGTTGGGTCGTGTCGGTCATGATCGGCTCCTCAGGTTACTGGACAGTGATGGCGCGTGGCTTGGACGACTCGCGCTTGCCGATACTGATCGACAGGCAGCCATTTTCGTAGTGCGCCTGGACCTTGTCGGGATCAGCGGTGTCGGGCAGCTCGATGACCCGCCGGAAGGTGCCGACAAAGCGCTCCTGCGCATAGGTGCGCGTCTCGCTTCCAGCCTCGGGTTGTGTCGATTTGCGTTCGCCGCTGATGGTCAGCAGGCCCTTGTCGATCGATACGTCGAGTTCGGTGGCGTTGATACCCGGGGCGAAGGCGACGATCTCGATCGACTCGTTAGTCGCACCGATGTTGATCTGAGGAAAGGCGCCGAACCGGCCGGCGCGGATGCTGGATGGGAAACCGCCGAAGAGTTGCGCCATCTGCTGCTGCAGGCGGTCGAACTCGCCGAAGAGGTCGGTTCCGAAGTAAAGATCGCTCACGATCGTATCCTCCTTGAGTGCAGCCGGAAGGCGAACGGGCCTACGCGCTCCAGTTCGCCTGCCAGACTGTTGGCAAACAAATCGAAACACGCAGCGCGCGAATTGAAGCGACCCGCGCGTCTGCCTGAGCGAAACCTAAGATAGGAACTCTGCGGAAAATTTCAAGAGGCGGCAGCAGTTTTTGCACTTGAAATTCTTGCACCGGCTCCTATCATCGCGGCGAATCGGACTGCGTTACGGAGGACCCCATGGAATTCGACACGGACTGGCTCACCCTTGGCAGGCATCGTATCCGGCTGCGCTCGACGAAGGGCTTTCCGACCGAGACGATGCGCACCGTAGCGGAGGTCGTCCGGCTCGCGATCGACAACAACATGAGCGCGCGGGCGCGACTCGTCGAGGTCGTCTGCCGGCAGGAAAAGACCTACGACGTGCTGGTCGGCACGACGATGGCGGAGGACAAGGTTTGTGCACCGCAACTTGAAGCCGCGGTTGCGGTTGTGCTGGGCCTGTTGCCTGACCAGATCAACATTACGGTCACCCCCGTCACGCAAAAGGAGGTCGATCTGCACTTTGGCGTGTACGAGCGGATGCTGTCAGAGAAGCTGGGTACGACACCGCCGATCCGCTGATCGACCGGTCCGGCGCCGCGCCGTGCGGCCGGCACCGGTTCCCGCCTCCTGCCATGCCGGCGCGGGGCGGGCATGGCGGTGCCGGTCGCGGAATGGGAGCACCATCATGAAAGTACGTTCACACGGGTTACTCGCCGCGGCGGCCCTGGCCGCGGGCACCTTCCCTGCGGCGGTGGTTGCTGTGGCGCCGCTGCCGCGGGCATTGCCGGTACAGCAGGACATTTGGATCACCGGCACGATCCAGCGGGGCAACGGGCAGTTCGCCCCGGGGGACTATACGAAGATCCAGCTGGATCGCCCGGCCGCGTCACCGTGCAGCGACAAGGTCGTGACCGACATCTTGCTCGGTCAGACCGGCACCACCGAACACTTGCTGCTGTTGCCTTATCTGAACCAGCGGGTCGCCGTGAGAGGGCGCATCACCTGCCCGGCTTCCGGGATCCAGTTTGCACCGATGCCGGACTTCGTGTTTCCAATCTACTGATCCGACGGGAGAGCTTGGAAGGCGCACGCACCACCATGCGGGGCATCCATTTTCTGCGCGACGACATCCGCGCGCTCGGGCGGCTGTCGTCGGGGTCGCACGCGATGCCCAACAGAGCGTCGAGGCCCTTGATTTTTTCGCACTGGTTTTTATATTTTGTGTTGCCAGCCCGTATTGCGATGAAGGGCAATTGGCGTATGCCCGTGGCGTCGCGTAACGAGTGTCTGGGAAACACAGCGAGCGGGCAGAGTCAGGGGCGCGAAGCGGAACGTCACCGGATACGGTGAGCCTCGCAGCGCAAGCGTCGGGCCGATGGTCCCACCGGCGATCCCCGCCCCTGAAGGAGTGACGGCCGCCTCCGACGCGGCGGCCAGCGGAAGACGTGCAGGGCTGTCATGAAAACGGCGATCAGTTACCGGAACATTTCGGAGCTTGCCCGCCCCGACCTGAAGGGCCTGATTGGCAATCTCCTCGACCGACATCTTCAGCCGCACCTGTCGCACTTCCCGGCCGAACTCATCCGGTTGCGTGCGACCCTCGAACGAAGCGGCCATCGCAGTCTCTACCGGGCAAGGCTCCGGCTCGGATTGCCGAACACCACACTCACCTGCTCAGACGAATCGCCCGAGCTCGGCAAAGCCCTCGAACTCTCCTTCGCGGAACTGGAGCGGCAGCTCGAGCACCACATCGCCCATCTGCGTCACGAGGACAATTGGCGCCGCAAGGAGCGCCGCGCCGGGTTGCGGCGACTCAAAGGCGCGGCTGCCGTTCCCGCCGGCGCCGGGCTGGCGATGTTCAGCGAGCTCGCGCGCCCGCTGCTTCCGGAACTCAAGCGCTTCGCGGAGCGCGAACTCGCCTACCGGCAGGCGCGCGGCGATCTCGCACCGGGGGATCCCGCTGTCGATGAGGTTGTCGACGAGACGCTGGCCCGCGCCTGCGAAAGACTCGCGCGGCGCCCACGCAGGTTCGAGCCGAGACAGTGGCTCTACCAGATCGTGCTCGAGGTGCTCGCCGAGGAAGTGAGCCGCCGGCAGACCGACGAGGGCCGCTGGGTTTCCCTGGAAGGCAGGCCGCCGGTTCAACTGCGCGAGCCGCGCGAAGACGATGACGAGATTCTGTTTGAATACTGGCAACCCGACGAAGTGCTGCGACTCGAGGACGTGACGCCGGCGGCCGACGGTACGCCCGAAGAGGAGTTGAGCGCAAAGGAAACGCGTCGACTCGTAACGGCGCTTCTTGCGGAGATGCCGACGTCGTGGCGCCAGGCGCTGGTGCTGTGTCGGATGGAAGCCGTGCCCCGAGCCTCCGCCGCTCAGGTACTCGGCATCAGCAAGCAGGAACTCGAGCGCAGGCTCGGGGACGCCGAAGGGTTTCTAAAGGCCCGACTCGGCGAGCTGCGCCTCACGCCGCAGGACGCCGGCGTGGCTGGAGACTACATCGTGACGGGGATGCCGCCACCGGCGTCCCGGCTGACCCGGGAGTTCGATGACGCCATGCGGGGGGATGCGCCCGCGTAGGGCTCGGCATGGAGATGAACCATGATGACACCACATTCGGACCTCGCTGACGCCGACGCGCTGCTCGACGAGGCGCTGCAGGAAACCTTTCCGGCTAGCGATCCCATTGCGTGCACGCCGGCGCCTGATGCGAGAGAGCTGCAGACGCGCCGGGCGTCGGGACGTGCAAAGAGTGCGTCTGTTGGCCCCGGCCAGGGGACCCGATCAAGCCGGGGAAGATCTGCGATCAGGCGCTCCGCGTTGACTTCGGGGACTGGCTGAGCGCCCCGCACGGAATCGCCATGAAGTCGATTCGGCATGCAACCGAATCCCCATCGTACCTGACAATACGGAGCCAACCATGAAAATCTGCCCTTTGCATGATCGGGTCGTTGTCCGGCGGCAGGAGCAGGAGCGCAGGACCGCAGCAGGCATCGTCATCCCCGACACGGCGGCCGAAAAACCCGACCACGGAGAAGTGATTGCCGTCGGCCCGGGCACGCGGCTCGAGGATGGCCGCCGTTGCGAACCGGACGTCAAGGTGGGCGACCGCGTGCTGTTCGGCAAATACGCCGGCACCCCCATCAAGGTCGAAGGCGATGAGTTGCTGGTCATGCGTGAAGCCGACCTGCTGGCGGTGGTGACCGCGGATTCTGCTCCGTGAAAACCTCGCGGCGGATCCATTGCACGGCGTTGCGTTTTGTCTGACATGTCGGGAGGAACCGGAAAATGGCAGCCAAGGACGTCAAGTTTCACGATCTCGCCCGCCACCGCATTCTGACGGGCGTCAATCTGCTTGCCGATGCGGTCAAGGTCACGCTTGGTCCGAGGGGACGCAATGTCGTGCTCGAGCGATCGTTTGGCGCACCGACGGTCACCAAGGACGGCGTGACCGTGGCGAAGGCTATCGAACTGCACGACCGGTTCGAGAACATGGGCGCGCAGATGGTCAAGCAGGTCGCCGCGAAGACCTCCGATGTCGCCGGTGATGGCACGACCACCGCCACCGTGTTGGCCCAGGTCATCGTGCGAGAAGGCATGAAGTACGTCGCCTCCGGCCTAAATCCGATGGACCTGAAGCGTGGTATCGACCAGGCCACGGCGGTCGTCGTCGACGAGCTCAAGAAGCTCTCGAGAGCCGTGACGACCAGCAAGGAAATCAGCCAGGTCGGCGCCATCTCCGCGAATGCCGATGAGGAGATTGGCCGGATCATCGCCGAAGCGATGGAAAAGGTCGGCAAGGACGGAGCGATTACCCTTGAAGAGGGGAAATCGCTGCAGAGCGAGCTGGAGGTGGTCGAAGGCATGCAGTTCGATCGCGGCTGGCTCTCGCCTTATTTCATCACCGATCCCGAGAAGCAGCTCGCCGTGCTCGAGGAACCGTACATTCTCGTGCATGACAGGAAGATCTCGAGCATTCATGACCTGCTGCCCGTGCTGGAAGCCGTCGCCAAGGCGGGCAAGCCGTTGCTGATCATCGCAGAGGACGTCGAGGGTGAGGCCCTGACCACGCTCGTGGTGAACTCGCTGCGCGGCATTCTCAAGACAGTGGCGGTGAAGGCACCGGGCTTCGGCGATCGCCGTAAGGCAATGCTGGAAGACATTGCGACGCTGACCGGCGGCATAGTGATTTCGGAGGAGACCGGCAAGCAGCTCGAGAAGGTCGCGCTGGAAGACCTCGGGCGCGCCAAGCGGGTGGAGGTTGAGAAGGAGGCCACCACGATCATCGACGGCGCGGGTGAGCGCAAGACGATCGACGGACGCATTCAGGCGATCCGGCGTCAGATTGAAGAGACGACGAGCGACTTTGACAGGGAGAAGTTGCAGGAGCGCATCGCGAAGCTGTCGGGGGGCGTCGCGGTCATCAAGGTTGGAGCGGCCACCGAAGTCGAAATGAAGGAGAGGAAGGCGCGTGTGGAGGATGCGCTGCACGCGACGCGTGCGGCCGTCGAGGAAGGTATCGTACCGGGCGGCGGCGTCGCGCTGCTGCGCGCTCGCACGGCGCTCAAGGCGCTGCGAGGTGCCAACACCGATCAGGATGCCGGCATCAGAATCGTGCTGCGCGCGCTGGAGGAACCGCTGCGCCAGATCGCGTCGAACGCGGGCGAAGAGCCTTCGGTTGTGCTGAACCGGGTGCTGGAACAGTCCGGCAACTTCGGCTGGAACGCGGCTTCCGATACCTATGGGGACTTGATGGAGATGGGCGTGGTCGATCCGACGAAAGTGACGCGTACGACCCTGCAGAATGCTGCGTCAGTCGCCGGGCTGATCCTCACCACTGACGCGGTGGTGGCGGAGTTGCCGAAGGAAGAGACCCAAGCCGCCGTACCATCACATGAGATGGAGTATTGACCGGACACGCACGGCGTACGGACACGTTGCAACAGAGCGGAATTCAAGAGGGCATTCCCCGAACCGGATCGAGCGAGTGAACACCATGGGCAAGATCATCGGCATCGACCTCGGCACCACAAACTCGTGCGTGGCGCTGATGGACGGCAATCAGGTCAAGGTGATCGAAAATTCGGAAGGCGCGCGCACCACGCCATCGATCGTCGCCTACATGGACGAGGACGAAGTGCTCGTCGGTGCGCCGGCGAAGCGCCAGGCCGTGACCAATCCAAAGAACACCCTGTTTGCCGTCAAGCGGCTGATCGGCCGCCGCTACGAGGAAAAAGAGGTGCAGAAGGACATCGGCCTGATGCCCTTCAGAATTTTCAAGGCTGACAACGGCGACGCATGGGTCGAGGCGCAGGACAAGAAGCTTGCCCCGCCGCAGGTTTCGGCGGAGGTGCTGCGCAAGATGAAGAAGACCGCCGAGGATTACCTGGGCGAACCCGTCACCGAAGCCGTCATCACGGTGCCCGCCTATTTCAATGACAGCCAGCGCCAGGCCACCAAGGACGCCGGTCGCATCGCCGGCCTTGAAGTGCGGCGGATCATCAACGAGCCGACCGCGGCGGCGCTCGCGTTCGGTCTGGACAAGAAGGAAAACCGTGACCGCAAGATCGCCGTGTTCGATCTCGGCGGCGGCACCTTTGATATCTCCATCATCGAGATCGCCGACGTGCAGGGCGAAAAGCAATTCGAAGTGCTCTCGACCAATGGCGATACGTTTCTGGGCGGTGAGGACTTCGACCAGCGCGTTATCGACTACATCATCGGCGAGTTCAGGAAAGACCAGGGTGTCGATCTGTCCAGGGACGTGCTGGCGCTACAACGCCTGAAGGAAGCCGCGGAGAAGGCCAAGATCGAACTTTCGTCGACCCAGCAGACCGAAATCAACCTGCCGTATGTCACGGCCGACGCCAGTGGGCCAAAGCATCTGACGCTGAAGCTCACGCGCGCCAAGCTCGAAGCACTGGTCGAAGATCTGATCGAGCGCACGATGGAGCCGTGCCGCGTCGCTATCAAGGATGCCGGCGTGGCGGTGGACCGGATCGATGACGTGATTCTAGTGGGTGGGATGACCCGCATGCCACGGGTGCAGGACAAGGTCAGGGCGTTCTTCGGCCGCGAGCCGCGCAAGGACGTCAACCCGGACGAAGCCGTGGCGGTGGGCGCGGCCATCCAGGGCGCGGTGCTTACAGGCGAACGCAAAGACGTGCTGCTGCTCGACGTCACCCCGCTGTCGCTCGGCGTCGAAACACAGGGCGGGGTGATGACCAGAATGATCGAGAAGAACACCACCATCCCGACCAAGTTCTCGGAGACTTTCTCCACCGCCGACGACAACCAGCCTGCCGTGACGATCAAGGTTTATCAGGGCGAGCGCGAGATGGTCACCGGCAACAAGCTGCTGGGCGAGTTCAGCCTCGAAGGCATTCCGCCTGCACCGCGTGGCGTGCCACAGATCGAGGTGACGTTCGACATCGACGCGAATGGCATCCTGCACGTGTCGGCCAAAGACAAGGCGACCGGCAAGGAAAGCCGCATCACCATCAAGGCAAATTCAGGGCTGTCCGAGGAGGAAATACAGAAGATGGTGAGGGATGCCGAGGCTCACTCCGCTGAAGATCACCGGATGCGTGAGCTGGTTGACGCGCGTAACCATGGCGATGCCCTGGTGCATAGCACGAAGAAGGCACTCACCGAGTACGGCGACAAGCTGGAGGCGGGTGAGAAGGAAAAGATCGAAGCCGCGATCAAGGAGCTTGAGGGGGCGCTCAAGGAATCCGACAAGGCCGAGATCGACGCCCGGGTGCATGCGCTCGCCACGGCCTCGCAGAAACTCGGCGAAAAGCTGTATGCCGACGTGCAGTCGCAGGCAGCCAGTGGCTCAGAAGGCTCGGCCAGTCAAGAGGCCGGTGGTGGAACAAGGGAGGAGGACGTGGTCGATGCGGAGTTCAAGGAGGTGAAGACAAAGCGGTAAGCCGCAGCAAAGTCATGCTTCGGCTCGATTCTAGGCTTGGACGAACCGATACACGGCACGGACATCTCGTAATAGTCAGTCCGCGCCGTTCGCTGTTGCGACGGACACGATTTCCATTTTTGTTGACCATGAAGCTGAACCTGACGATTGATTCCATGCCTTTGAGCATTGAGCTTGATGACGTAATCGCCGGGCTGCTGGCGGTGCGGCTGGACGCGCCTTCGGAAGGCGACGCCATGCGCGATGCGATTTCCCGTCATCTGAGCGACGTCGGCGGTCCATGGCTGCTGGATGAGGACCACATGCGCACTCGCATTCTTCGCCGTCTCATTTTGGAAATCGTCGATCCGGCGCTGGTCGTTCGCTATCTGATGATCGAGCAGCCGCAGTAGGTTGTCGTCCAATCGGGGAGCAGGCGCGCAAATTGTCGTCCAAGATGGCTCGCGCAGGCGGCACAGGGGAGCCGCTTCATTGTAAGGAGGTCGCTATGGAACTTCACATGCATTCGCACCATTTCACTCGCCGTACGCCTGACTGGCGCGCGGCCGTGATCGGCGGCTGTGTCGCTGGCGTGGTTTTCCTGGTGCTCGAACTCCTTGCCATGTGGGTCACGGGGCAGAGTCCATGGGGACCACCGCGAATGATCGCGGCAATCGCCTTGGGACGTGATGCGCTTGTCCAGCCTGCCACGTTTGACCCGGGCATCATGCTGGTGGCGCTCGTCGTCCACTTTGCGCTATCGATCATCTTCGCGCTCATTCTGGCGGTGATCATGGCGCCGTTCAGCTTCGATTCGAGCATCGGAATGGCCTCGCTGGTGGGGGCGTTATTCGGTGTCGCCGTGTACCTGGTCAACTTCTACGGCATGACCCGGTTGTTTCCGTGGTTCGCAGACGCCAGGAGCTGGATGACCCTCATTGCTCACATCGTGTTCGGTCTGGTGGCCGCAGACACCTATCTGCGTCTCGAAAGGAGGGAGTCAGACGTGAGTGGAACGAAGACAACCAGCTAACAACACGGTTCGTCTGGTCCCACGGCGGCATCAGGTACGGCGACGGCGCAGGCGGCGGCGCTGCGTGCGCGGTTATTTGCAAAGCGCTCGGCAAATTCCAGCTGCGAGCAGCGCAGGCGGCACGGCAGCCGCGCCGTCGTCTCCCGTTTCGGCTCACCGGTCACGGCAGGCGGCCCAGCTTCGGCCGCCAGCCGGGGGGCCGTCAAGAAACGGACTTTTTCGCTAAGGAATCGACTTGGCTGATTCTGTCACCTGCATCGGCCTGAAACGACCCCAGGAAGTGTGGGCACATTCTGAGAGCCACAGCAAACGCGGCTCTTACTCGCCCGAGGCGCTCGGTGTCATTTGAGTCCCGCGATCACCCCTGCAGACGTTTCGCCCACGCACACTCAATCTTCGCCGAACGCCTCGTCCGGGCACAACGCTTCGAGCGGCTCGAGGATCGTCCTCACCCGTGTGAGTTCCATGACGAATTCGTCAATCCGGTCAAGCGCGTCCAGCACCCGCTCGGGCAGTGTGCCTTCGCCTCGCGCCGGCACCGATGGTGCGCCGTTCAACACCGAGTGCGCCATGCTGTGGATCTCCAGGAGATCGTCACGTAGCCCCTCGGGGTCATGAAGTTGAGTGCGGATGCGATCGACGATATCGACGGCGGCCAGCAGGCGTGTTGTGTCGTAGCTCGATTCGAGCCGCTCGAGCGCTGCTGTGTCGACATCGCCGAAATAGGTCGTAGTGGTGGCCGGGCGTGCAGTCATGAACGGGATGCGTAGGTGCGGGCAGCTTGACCGAACAGCGGGTCCCGGATCCAGGCTTCCGGCCGACGATCCAGGTGCAGTTTGTAGTGGCCGAAGCGCCGGATGTTGTGAGTCGGATATGGGCTCAGAAACTCGATGTCTTCGGCCCGCATTTTCTCGCCGTTTGCCGCCATCTCGCGTAGCGCCTGCATCATGTCCACCGTGTTTTGCAGGATCACGGCCGACGCGACCAGGTCGTTGTAGCGTAGCCGCTTCTGCTGTTCCTCTGGCTCGTTCTCGGCGATCACGTCCCCGCCAAACGACAGCCACTTCGAGAAGCCATTGTACGACTCGATCTTGTTTGTGTTCGCGGTGACTTCCTGCCGCAGTTCGAGACTGCCGATCCACTCGAGCAGGAATACCGTGCGAACGACGTTGCCGAGCTCGCGGGCGGCCAGGTACAGCCGGTTCTTGCGGCTTTCGGAGCCGAGCCGCCGCAGCAGCAGCGGCGACGAGATCGTGCCTGCCTGAATCGACAGCGCGACCTGCATCAGCTCCTGCCAGTGCTGCTCGATCAGCGCCCAGTCGATGGTCGCCGTGAACAGCTTGTCGATGTGCTTGTACTTGGCTTTGCTGTCCGGCCGGTACAGCACGAGGTCCTTCCAGTTGCGAATTCGTGGCATCAGGTTGATGCCGAGCAGGTATGTGAACGCGAAAACGGCGGCCGACTGGCCCTGCGTGTCGGCATGAACGGTGTCCGCCTTGACCGACAGCCCAGCCTTCAGCAGGCCCTCGATCACGTAGATCGCTTCCCACACGCCCGGCGGAATGAAGTGCTGGAACACCGCGATATAGTTGTCGGCGACGTGCCGGTACGCGACCGCGCCCATTTTTCGGTAGCGGAAGTGATAGCCGGCCAGCAAGTTGTTGTCGTAGAAGTCGTACTGCGTGCCGTCGGCCGCCACGGTTTTGCCATCGCCCCAGTGTTTCGGCAGGTCCAGTCGCAGGTACAGTTCGATCAACTCGCGTTGCGCGGTCTCGAGCTTGTCCAGGCTCATATGCCGACGGTTGACGAACGACAGCATGTGCGCGGTGACATCGGAGTCGAGATGGCGGGCCGCCTGGGTCGGGCCGAGATTGCAGCCCATCGCGAAAATGGTCAACAAGTAGCGCTCGGCGGCCTTGCGAATCTGCGGATCGCTCCCGGACAACGGCCCGAAGTGCCGCGTGAAATGGGTCCAGTGCTCGATGTTCGCGAGGATGTCCAGCATGTTCCGCGTCGGCAGGCGGGCGTTCAGCCGCTCCTGCAAGGCGATCGCGCTCGCGGGGATTTCTTTGGCGACGGTCTTGCGCAAAATCGGCTCGCCATGACGGTCGATCACGACATGCTCGCGCTTGCGCGGCAATTCGGCGTCGAGCTTGTGGGAAGCGTCTGTGAGCCATTGGCGCAGATGGCGCACGAAGTGGCTGCTGGTCGTGGGCATGCCGAGCTTGTCGCAGTAGTCCGGCAACTGCTGCTCGCATTGCCGCCATGGCAACAGGTGATCGCGATAATCGGCGTATGCGTCGGAGCCCGATACGCATAGATCGCCGACCCGTAGTTCCTCGGCCATGTACGAGAACACGCAAAGCTCGAGATACCGACGATTAGTCGGAGGCCCCTCGCCGTGCGAGCGCCGCACGAGCTTGCGCCATCGCGGCGCGGCGAAGCTCATGTCGACGTCCGCACCGATCCACTCCCGATGCAGCGATTCGTTCTCCAGCACGGCATCGAGTGCATTCAGCAGCGAGCGGACCGGGCTGGTCGAATCCCATTCGAGCGTACGGACGACACGCATCATGACCGAACGGTGCGCCTTGAAGTGCTTCCAGAGCAACGGTAGATAGTTGCGGCCGCTGAACGCGCGGATCGCCGCACAACTCTCGCGCAATGGCTCCAGATCGCCTTTCGGCGCGAGCAGCTTCCTTACCGCCCGGGCGATGGCCGTCTCGTCGGATTCGTCGGCAAGGATGTCGACTACACCGTCAAGCAAACCGACGAGATCCTCGACCTGATCGCGCTGTTTGCGCTGAATTGCGTCCAGCTCGTCGCTTGCACGCTTGTGGATGGCACCCATGCGCCGTACGAACATGTCAGCAAGATCGTCGCGGGCGCGCACGCGCATGCGGTTGAGCAGCGCGACGATCAATGTGTAGCGCTTCTCGGGCAGTGTGTCGTTCCTGAGCGCCGACGCGTCGAGCGCCATCGCCTGGTTGGCGAGCGAGCGCAGCTTCGAGGCCGGAATCCCGGCGATGGCCAGTGAGAAATCGCCGAGCTCGTCGAGCCAAGAAATCTGGTCGATCAGCAGCTCCAGATGCTGGCGCGATGGGCGTTTCGCATGACGCTTGATCCGATTGTAGGCAGTTTGCCGGTTCGACAGATCGCGCGCGAGCAACCGGTCGAGCGCGAGTTTCTGTTCATCGGTCAAGCGTCGCGTGACGCGCTTGAAGAGCCGGGACTGCGCCCGGGCGTGGATCTGTTCGGTCAGACGGTCGAGCGTCGAGAACGCCGGCAGCTCGATATCGCGCGCGATCAGCTCGTCAATCGTCGCGTTGATGATGTCCACCGGCTGATCCATCGTCAGCGACGCGGTGTGCGCCGCCCGTGTCGCGATCGCGTTCGCGTCGGTGCCGTAATAGGGCTTCACGTCGAGCCACGTGCGTACCGCGGTGTAATGCCGGAAGAGCGTTGGAGACGACGCCGTGTCGTAGCCAAATTGCACGGTGTCGCCGATATCGGTGGCTGCCCGAATGTGTTCGACGACGGCGGCCGGAATGGTATCGAGTGGCGGGAAATAGTGCAGTTGCTCGAAGACCTTCAGCAGCACCAGCAGACCCAATCGCGGTCGCTCACCGCGCGTTGAGCGGCGAGCCCATTCGAGTTCGTCGGGCAGTGGGGTGTAGCAGGTTTGCAGTTCCCGGGGTGCCAGAACCTCGGGGAAGCGCGGATACGCGGTGCGTTCGAGGGTAGCCATTGCGGATCGTCCGGATCGCAGAGGGCCGCTCAGATTAGCGCAAGAAAAATCAGACGTTACTGCGCGAGATCGTAATAATCAGAGCCATCTTTATAACTATAAGGCTTATGATAGGAATTTACGCTTACCTTGTTCATACCCCTCGACGGCCGACGTGCCAGCCAGTGCGGCACCGAACGTATCGAGCACGTGCCGCGTGGTTTTCGCGACGACATCGTCAGGCACCGCGGCAGCGGGCGTCTGCGCGACGAACGTCGCGAGCCGCGTGGCGCGCGTTTCGCTATCCATCGTCATCGCGCCGACTCCTCTGCCACGCAACGTGCAAACACGTCGACCGGATGGTCCGGCTCGTTGGCGCTCACGTGCTCGCGCCACCAGCGTGCGACGTCGCGTCCGGTCGCAAACCAGACGTCACCGGCATCACGCAGGTGGGCCAGCAACGCACGCAGCAGGTCGATCCGCCCCGCCGTGCCGATGATCTCGGGATGCAGGCGCAGCACGCAGCACAGCCCGAAGCGCCGAAACCCATCGACGTCGCACCGCCAGTTATCGAGCACGTCGCGGTACGCGGCGATGCGCGGCTGACCGGCCGGCACGGGCGGCGACAGGTTGAATTCGAAGTACGGCGCGTCCTCGAGTTCGTAGTGCAGCGGCAGCTCGACGAGCCGCAGGGCGTCCGTGCGCCGGTCGCTGCGCGGATGCAGGTACGGCACATCGTCGCCGCGCCACGACGACGACCACGTGAAGCCTTCCGCCACGAGAAAGTCCGCAAAACCGTCGGCCCAGTTGCCCGTGAACGAGCGAAAGCCTTCGACGCGGCAGCCGGTGGCGTCCGCGAGCGCCGCCCGCCCGGCGCGGCACGCATCGATCTGCGCGGCAAGCGGCAGCACGTCGAAATCCTCGCAGCGAAAACCGCTCACGCCGAGCTCGTGCCCCGCGGCCGCGATCGCACGCACGGCGTCGCCATGCGTCTGCGCGACGCGGCCCGGCACGAACCAGCTCGTCGGTACGCGAAACTCGTCAAACGCCGCGAGCAGCCGGTCGACGCCGCGCGTCGCGCCGTAGCGCCATACCGACAGCGATTTTTCACGGCCGACGATACGCGGTTCGCGCGTCTGGATACCGTGAACGTCGTTGAAGTCGACCGTGATCGCGACCGCGCATCGCGCGCCGTCCGGCCAGGAACAAGATGTCTTCACATGCCGCTCCGTTGCATGGGACGCGTGCTTCGCGCGTGTTGCTCGAGCCACCAGTCGGCCACGTCGCGGCAGCGGGCGAACCACACGCCGTCGTGCGCGCGCATGTGGCCGAGCCACGCCTCCAGCAGCGCGATGCGCCCCGGCTTGCCGCAGACTTTCGGATGCAGCAGCGTCGTCAGGCACAGCCCTTCGCGGTAGACGCCATCGAATTCGCGGGTCCAGTTGTCGAGCGTCGCATCGTAGCCGGCGATCCGGTCGAGTCCGGCCGGATAGTCGGGGTTGCGGTGATACGCAAGCGACGCGTAATCGTCGGTCTCCCAGCGGCCGGGAATCTCGACGAGCGGCGGCTCGCCGTCCGCGCTGGGCAGCAGGTACGGACGGTCGTCGCCACGCATCGAGCTCGAATAGCGCACGCCCGCTTCGCGCAGCACCGCAACCGTCGCATCGCTCCAGTCGCCGGACGGCGTGCGGAACCCGACCGGCCGCACGCCGAGCGTACGTGCGAAGACGTCGGCCGACTGCGCCATGATCTCGCGCTGTCGCTCGGGCTCGAGCGTCCAGAACGCTTCGTGCCGGTAGCCGTGGTAACCGATCTCGTGGCCGCGCTCGACGATTGCCGCGCATTGCGCGGGCCAGGTCCGCGCGACCCACGCGGGCACGAAGAACGTCGCGGGCAGGCCGAACGACGCGAGCATGTCGAGCAACCGCCCGAGCGCACGCCAAGGCCCGTAGCTGCCGAGCGTGAAATACGCGGGGTTGCGCCAGATCGACCCGTTCAGCATCGCGTCGCCGGTCGGCCCGTCGAGATCGAACGCGAGCGCGACGCACGCGCGCTTCGCGTCCGGCCAGCGGGGAGCGAGGTCCGTCATCGCTCGCTCAGCGAGTCGCGTTGATCGTCGCCTTCGCCACCGCGTGCTCCTGCAGCCCCCATTTCGCGAGCAGCTTCTGGTACGAGCCGTCCGCGATCAGCTGGTTGAGCGCCGTCGTCAACGCGCCGCTCAGCGCGGTATTGCTCTTCGCGACGCCGATGCCCGTGTATTGCGACAGGAACGGCTTGCCGACGGGGGCATACGCGTTCTGCTCGAGGCTGTTCTGGTACGGCAGCGTCTCGCCGCCCTGCACAGCCGCGTCGATGCGGTTCTGGCGCAACTGCATCCGCGCGTCCGACGAGCCGTCGGTACCGACGACGATGATCGCCGGCTTGCCGGCCTTCACGCAGTTCTCCGCGCTCCACGCGGTGGTGTTGTCGGGGAACGACGTGCGCCGGCTCGAGCCGACGCGCTTGCCGCACAGCGCGCCCATCTGCGCGAACTCGCCGGCGCGTGTCTTCAACGTATAGAACTGCGGGCCCGTCTCGATGTAGTCGACGAACGTCACCGCATCGCGGCGCGTCGGCAAGTCGGTCATGCCGGACAGGATCATGTCGACGCGTTGCGTCGCGACCGCGCTCATCATCTGGTCGAAGCTCGTTTCGACCCAGTTCAGTTTCGCGCCCATCTTCGCGGCGAGCGCCTCGCCGAGATCGACGTCGAAGCCGGCCAGCTTGTCGGTCGCCGGATCCTTGTATTCGAACGGCGGGTAGTTCGGCACGATCGCGACGTTCAGCGTGCGTTTCGCGTTCGCGGATTGCGCGGCGGCGAACGGTGCATGAAGCGCGAGTGCGCCGAATGCGACGGCGGCCAGCGTGCGGGTCAGGACGGATGCTTTCATGGGATGTCGCCTTGTCATGATGGAGTAATGAGGTGCTACGCCGCGCTCGTCGGCGGCTCGATCGTTCGGGCGCGGTAAAACGGGGCGCCCGGCCCGGTCATGCAATCACGGCGGAGATGAACTCGCGCGTGCGCGCGTGCGTCGGCGCGGACAGCACCTGGTCAGGCGGCCCGCTCTCGACGATCCGGCCGCCGTCCATGAACACGACGCGGTCGGCCACCTCGCGCGCGAAGCCGAGCTCGTGCGTGACGACGATCATCGTCATCCCGCTCTTCGCGAGATCGCGCATCACGGCCAGCACTTCACCGACGAGTTCGGGGTCGAGGGCCGATGTCGGCTCGTCGAACAGGATCAGCTGCGGATGCATCGCGAGCGCCCGCGCGATCGCGACGCGCTGCTGCTGGCCGCCCGACAGCTCGACCGGAAACGCGTCGCACTTGTGCGCGAGGCCGACGCGCGCGAGCAGCGCGCGCGCTTCCTCCTCCGCTTGCGCGCGGCGGCGCTTGAGCACCTGCACGGGGCCTTCGGTCACGTTCTCGAGCGCGGTCTTGTGCGGAAACAGGTTGAAGCGCTGGAACACCATGCTCGTCGCCAGCCGCTGGCGCGCGATCTGGCGCTCGGACAGTTCGTGGAGCCGGTCGCCGGCGCGGCGGTAGCCGGCCAGTTCGCCGTTGACCCACAGCGCGCCGGCGCTGATCGGCTCGAGCTGGTTGATGCAGCGCAGGAACGTGCTCTTGCCGGAACCCGACGGCCCGATGATGCACAGCACTTCGTCTGGCGCGACGTCGAGCGTGATGCCGTGCAGCGCCTGGAAATCGCCGTACGACTTGCGTACGTCGACCGCGCGAACGACCGCGTTCGTCATGACGTTCTCCCGATGGTTGAGGGTCGTGTCGTTCATTTGCGGCCCGCCGCCCTGCCGGCGCCGCGCGCGAAACGCCGCTCGACGCGCGCCTGCGCGAGCGACAGCACGGTGACGACCGCGAGATACCAGATGCCCGCGACGATCAGCAGCTCGATCACGCGGGCGTTCGCGTAATAGATGTTCTGCGCGTTGTGCAGCATCTCCGCGTACTGCACGACGCTCGCCAGCGACGTCAGCTTGACCATGCCGATCAGCTCGTTGCCGATCGGCGGCACGATCACGCGCATCGCCTGCGGCAGGATGATCCGACGCAGCGCTTGCAGGCGCGCCATGCCGATCGATTTCGCGGCCTCGTACTGGCCCGTGTCGACCGACAGCAGCCCTGCCCGCACGACTTCCGACGTGTAGGCACCCTGATTGATGCCGAGCCCGAGCACCGCCGCGAGGAACGGCGTCATCACGTCGACGGTCCGGTATTCGGCGATACCCGGGATGCCGAGCGTCGGAAACACGAGCGCGAGGTTGAACCACAGCAGCAGTTGCAGGATCACCGGCGTGCCGCGGAACAGCCAGATGTAACCCTGCGCGATCGCGCCGAGCACCGGATTCGACGACAGCCGCATCACCGCGGTGACGACCCCGAGCACGATGCCGAGCGTCATCGCGAGGACGGTCATCACGATCGTATTGCCGAGCCCCGTCAGGATCGAATGCGCGGTCAGGAACTGGCCGACGACGCGCCATTCGATCTGTCCGCGCGCGAACGCGACCGCCACATACGCGAGCGCGGCAATGATCGCAATCGACGCGACATAGCGGCCCCAGTAGCGCCGGCGCACGCGAACGAGCCCGGCGATATCGTCGGCCGGTCGAGCAGCCGGCCCCGGTGCGCCGTCGAGACGGCTCGAATCGGATGCGCTCAGCATGACGGCCCCCGGTAGTCGGCGGCCCACGCGGCCTGGCGTTCGATCGCGGCGCTCAAGCGGCCGATCTGCTCGTGCACGCGCGCGGGCGACGTGCCGCCCGCCCCGCCGCGGGCGGCGACGGCCGCGTCGAGCGTCAGATGCGCGCGCACCGCGGCGGCGAGGCGCGTGTCGACGGCCTGCAGCTGTTCGGCGCTCGCGTCGGCGAGCTCGATGCCGTCGCGCTCGCATGCCCGCACGAGCGTGCCGGTGATTTCGTGCGCTTCGCTGAACGGCACGCCGGTCAGCGCAAGCCAGTCCGCGACCTCGGTCGCGAGCGTGAAGCCGAGCGGCGCCTGGCGACGCATCTCGTCGACGTTCACGCGCATCGTGCGGATCATCCCCGCCATCGCGGGCAGCACGAGTTCGAGCGTATCGATCGAATCGAACGCGGCGATCTTGTCTTCCGCGAGATCGCGGTTGTACGCGAGCGGCAGCGACTTCAGCGTCGCGAGCAGGCCCGTCAGGTTGCCGATCAGGCGCCCTGCCTTGCCGCGCGTGAGTTCCGCGATGTCGGGGTTCTTCTTCTGCGGCATGATCGAGCTGCCCGTCGCGTAGCCGTCGTCGAGTTCCACCCAGCGGAATTGCCGCGACGTCCACAGGATCACTTCTTCCGACAGGCGGGACAGGTTCACGGCCAGCATGCTCGTGACGAACACGAATTCGGCGACGTGATCGCGCGCGGCCACCGCGTCGATCGAGTTCTCGCACGGTGCGTCGTAACCGAGCTCCTGCGCGGACAGCTCGGGCCGCACGCAAATCGCCGAGCCCGCGAGCGCCGCCGCGCCGAGCGGCGAGCGCGCGGTGCGGCGGTCCCAGTCGACCAGGCGGTCGGCGTCGCGATACAGCGACTGCGCGTGCGCAAGCAACTGATGGCCGAACACGATCGGCTGAGCGGGCTGCAGATGGGTGAATCCGGCGGTCACCGTGTCGACGTGCCGGCTCGCCTGGCCGACCAGCGCATCCTGCAGATCGAGCACGCCGCGCACGAGCTGGCGCGCCTTGTCGCGCAGGTACAGGCGCAGGTCGTTCGCCGCCTGGTCGTTGCGCGAGCGCCCGGCGCGCAGCTTGCCGCCCAGCGCCGGCAGCCGCTGCGTGAGTACGCGTTCGAGGAAGGTGTGCACGTCCTCGTCGGCAAGCGACGGCGCGATCGCACCGGCCGCGTAGTCGCGCGCGATGGCGTCCATCGCGGCCAGCAGTTGCGCGAGTTCGTCGTCGTTCACGATGCCGGCGCGGTTCAGCTCGCGCGCATGGGCGCGGGAACCCGCGAGGTCGTACGGCACGAGGCGGAAGAAACTCGGATCGGAGCGCGACAGGTTCTGCAGCGCATCGGACGGTTTCGACTGGAAGCGGCCGCCCCACAGGCGCTCGATCGGTTCGGTAAGGCTCATTGCGGTCGACCTCGACTCGGTTGGATTGCTCCCACTGTAGGCATTCAATTTTTTTTGTTGTAGCGAGAAATTGAATCCGCTTTAATGAAATTTTTCTCAGCACCGTCGCCTCTGACGGGTTCGCCGATGCGCAACCGCCTGCCCCCGCTGAACCCGCTTCGTGCGTTCGAAGCCGCCGCCCGGCGCGGCAGCGTGTCGGCCGCCGCCGACGAACTGCACGTGACCGCGAGCGCGGTCAGCCACCAGATTCGCATTCTCGAGAGCACGCTCGGTGTCGCGCTATTCGTCAGATCAAAGGCGCGCGTGAAGCTCACGCCCGAAGGCGAGGCGTTGCTGGAGCCGGTTGGCGCCGCGTTCGACATGATCGCGAACGCCACCGTCAGGCTCGATTCGCCGGTGGCCGCCGGCGATCTCGTCGTATCGACGCCGCTGTCGCTGACGTCGCGCTGGCTCGCCCGGCACATCGGCGATTTTCTCGAGCGCTACCCGGGGATCCACCTGAAAGTGATTCCGTCGAACGACGATCGCGAGACCTATTCGCCCGACGTCGACGTATGCATTCGCTACGGGGAAGGCAACTGGCGGAACCGGCGCGTCGAGCTGCTCGCGCATCCGGCGCTGTTTCCGGTCGTGAGCCCGGCGTTGATGAACGGGCCCGGTGCGATCCGCAAGGTGCAGGATCTCGCGGGACGCACGCTGTTCTGCGAGCATGCGGGATCGTGGATGCGCTGGCTGGCGGAAGCGAATGCGGACAAGCTGCCGGGCATCCGCATTCTGGAAATCGGCAACGCACACATCGGCGTCGAAGCCGCCGTGCACGGGCAAGGTGTCGCGCTCGGCGACAGCCTCTCGGTAGCCGACGACCTGATCGACGGCACGCTCGTGCGGCCGTTCAGCGCGGCGGTGCCGTCGCGTCATGCGTACTATCTGGTCACGCGTCACGAGCTGGCCGATTCGCCGCTCGTGACCGCGTTCCGGACGTGGCTGCGCGCCCGCCTGGCATGACGCGCGTGCGCGCGGCAGGGGGGACTCAGGCAACGAGACTCGCGAGGTCGTCCCACACCATCACGATGTTCTGTGATCGCCAGATCGGCCCCGCATCGACATACTCGCCGGCCAACCGGCCGTTCAGCGACGCGTAGAAGGCGATCGCGGCGTCGTTGCCCTTGACGACACTCAACGCCGCGCCCCGATATCGCATCCGGTCCAGATGCGTCGCGAGTTGCGAAAGCAGCGCGCGGCCAATGCCGCGACGCTTGAATTCGGGATCGACATACAGGAACTTGATCTCGCCACGGCCGCCGAAGATCGGTTCCGACGGCGCGCCGGCCGCGCCGATGCCGACGATCCTGCTGCCGGCTTGCGCAACGAGCACCAGCTGGTCGCTGTCGCTCGACGCGAGCTTTTCCCGCCATTTCACGCCGCGATAGCGCTCGTCGAGGATGGCATGCGCTTGCGCCGGTGCGAGATCGCGATAGGTATGCCGCCAGACCATGACGTGAAAATCGGCGATCGCCTGCGCGTCGTCGACGCTGGCGGACCTGATGGATATTCCGGACATCGAAGACTCTCTCGGGCGGCTCGGCACGCGCGGGCGCGGTGCATACGCCGGGGATTGTCGACGATCCGTGCGGCGATGTCAGCACCCCGCCGGCATCGCGGATCAGCGCGCCACGGCTTCCGTATTCCGGATGCTGCCGAGGAACCGCGTCAGCTCCACCGTCTGCGGCCGCTCGAAGATGTCTTCCGACGTGCCGCTCTCCCACACCCGTCCCTGGTGCATGAAGACGATCCTGTCGCTCACCGCACGCGCGAAGTTCATCTCGTGCGTGACCATGATCAGCGTCATGTCCTCGCGCGCGAGCTGCGCGACGACGCCCAGCACCTCGCCGACGAGCTCGGGATCGAGCGCCGACGTGATTTCGTCGCACAGCAGCACGCTCGGCTTCATCGCGAGCGCACGCGCGATGGCAACGCGCTGCTGCTGGCCGCCCGACAGCTGTTCCGGAAACGCGTCGAACTTGTCGCCGAGGCCGACGCGCTCGAGCATCAGTTCCGCGATCGCGCGCGCCTGCTGGCGGTGCACCTTCTTCACGACGGACTGCGCGAGCATCACGTTTTGCCCGGCGCTCAGATGCGGAAACAGGTTGTATTGCTGGAACACCATCCCGACCTTGAGCCGCAGTGCACGCAGGTCCGCATGCCGTGCATCGACGCGTTCGCCGTCGATCGAGATCGTGCCGGCGTCGATGCTCTCGAGCCCGTTGAGCGTGCGCAGCAGCGTGCTCTTGCCCGAGCCGCTGCGGCCGATGATCGAGACGACCTGCCCGCGCTCGACGGAGAAATCGATGCCCTTGAGCACATGATGGGTGCCGAAGTTCTTTTCGAGACCACGGGTTTCAACGAGCGGCATGCCATCTCCTTTGCAACGTGCGCGCGTAACGGGTAAGCGGATAACAGAGTGCGAAATAGATCAGCGCGACGAGGCCGTATACGATGAACGGCCGGAACGTCGCGTTCGAGATCGCGGTGCCGACCTTCGTCAGCTCGGTGAAGCCGATGATCGACACCAGCGCCGTATCCTTCACGGCCTGCACGCCGAAGCCGACGGTCGGCGCCACCGCGATGCGCGCGGCCTGCGGCAGGATCACGTGACGCAACTGCTCGACGTAGCTCATCGCCAGGCTCGCCGACGCCTCCCACTGCCCTTTCGGCACGGCCTCGACGCAGCCGCGCCAGATTTCGGCGAGGTAGGCGCTGGTGAAGAACGTGAGGCCTGCGGTGGCCGCGACCCACGGAGGCACGTCGAACCCGACGAGCGGCAGGCCGAAGAACACGATGAACAGCTGCATCAGCAGCGGGGTGCCCTGGAACACCTCGATATAGAGCTTCGCGCAGCCGCGCAGCACGACCGAATTCGATACGCGCATCACGAGCAGCCCGAGGCCGACGAGGCCGCCGGACAGGAACGACACGATCGACAGCACGATCGTCCAGCGCGCGGCCAGCAGCAGGTTCGCGAGAATCTGCCCGAACGTGAAATCGGTCATCGCGCACCTCGCACGCGGCGCGAGAACAGGCGCCGCCCCATCGAGCCGAGCGTCGCGCGCAACAGCAGCGCCATCGCCAGATACGCGAGCGTGATCACGAAGTACGTCTCGAACGCGCGGAAGTTGCGCGACTGAATGTAGCCCGCCGCATAGGTCAGATCGGCCACCGAGATCTGCGACACGACCGCCGAACCGAGCATCGTGATCACGATCTGGCTCGAGAGCGCCGGAAACACCTTGGCGAGCGCCTGCGGCAGCACGACGTGGCGCAGCATCTGCGCGCGGGACATCGCAAGCGCGGATGCCGCTTCCAGATGCCCCTTCGGCACGGCGCCGACGCCCGCGCGCACGATCTCGACCGAGTACGCGCCGAGATTGAGCGTCATCGCCAGAATCGCGGCCGTGTACTCGCCGATGTGCACGCCGAGCGCCGGCAAGCCGAAGAAGATAAAGAACAGCTGGACGACGAATGGCGTATTGCGAATCGCCTCGACGTACGCGCCGATCAGCGGGCGCAGCCGCACGGCCGCGCGCGCATCGGCGCTGTACGCGGCCGCGCCGAGCACGCCGAGCGCGACGCCGAGTACGGTTGCGACCGCGGTCAGCGCGAGCGTGATCGCCGCGCCGCTCGCGAACACGCCGGCGTAATCGGCGAGCTCGCCGAATTGAAGCTGGTAGCTCATGGGAAGTGAATGGATTCGGGTTCGGACAACGACGCCCGCCGCGCCGGGCATGCCGGCCGCGGCGGCGCGTCAGGCGACTCTGCGCTGCGTCACAGTCCGGCCGGCAACGGCTGGCCGAGCCACTTCTTCGACATCGCGCCGAGCGTGCCGTCCTGCTTCGCATGCGCGATCGTGTCGTCGATCTTCGCGAGCAGGCGCGGTTCGTTCTTGTTGACGCCGACGAAGCACGGCGAATTCTTGATCACGAACTTGACCTCGGGCCGGCGCGGCGGGTTCTTCGCGAGAATCGCCGCCGCGACGATGTTGCCGGCGGCGATCAGTTGCACTTGCCCCGACAGGAACGCCTGGATCGTCGCGTTGTTGTCCTCGAAGCGCTTGATCGTCGCGTTCGGCGCGAGCTGCGACAGCGCGATCTCCTCGAGCGCGCCGCGCGTGGCGCCGACCGTCTTGCCGGTCAGGTCGGCCGGCGCGCTCACTTTCAGGTCGGACGGTCCGAACACGCCCTGGAAATACGGCGCATATGCGGTCGAGAAGTCGATGACCTTCTCGCGCTCCGGTGTCTTGCCGAGCGACGAGATCACCATGTCGACCTTGTTGGTCGTCAGGTACGGAATCCGGTTCGCGCTGTTCACGGGCACGAGCTTCAGCTTGACGCCGAGCGATTTCGCGAGCAGTGCGGCCATGTCGATGTCGTAACCCTGCGGCTGCATGTCCGTGCCGACCGAGCCGAACGGCGGATAGTCCTCAGGCACCGCGACGCGCAGCGCGCCGTTTTTCGCGATGGTGTCGAGCGCGTCGGCATGCGCCGGTGCGGCGGCGCACAGCACCATCACGGGTGCTGCGATCAGCGCAGCCAGCCAGGTGCGTCGGGGAAACGGTCGGATCGTCGGGCTCACGGTGAATCTTCCTTGTCTGGTATGTCGTCGGGCAGCGCGCAACCGTTGCGCGGCCTCGGCAACTCCAGCAAAAACCGGGCCATTGCCGCGCAATGCCTGTCGCAGCGGCACTTGAAGGAAATGTCGGCGAACCGGATTCCTCATTTCGGTGCATGAGCCGGCGCGGGCAGCAGCGGTTGCCCATTCGCAGCGCGCACCGGCGCACCAAATTATCCAATCGGTACACCCCGCGAATCGGGGAACGGTGTGTCGGACGCCTGACGGTTTCCGCGCATCGAGCCGACACGCGCGGGAGGTGGAATCGAAGAAATGGAATCGAAGGCCGCACACGCGCGATGCAAGGCGTCCGTCGAGCCATGCAGGTTGCTCGCTTTGCGGCGTCATCGTGGCCGTGGCCCGTATGCACGGATTCGAGCAGGTCCAGTCGAAATTTGCATGCCGTTTGTGATCGGAATTACGGCCGAATACGTTCGCGACGTACCGTGCCTTTCGCCACGACCGGTCAAGCGCGATCAGGATGGCCGTGCTTGATTCCGCGCGCGGGCTCGCCGGTACCGGAGGTACCCGATCGTCTCGCGATCGGGATCAATCCAATCACATTAGTGCGCGAGGATGCAGTCATGGCATCGATTCCCGAACCGTCGACAACCGGTGACACCAACAAACGCAGCTGGCTCGAATCGCACGAAGCCGGCTATCACAAGACCCTCGGCAATCGACAGGTGCAGATGATCGCGATCGGCGGGGCGATCGGCACGGGGCTGTTTCTCGGGGCCGGCGCCCGGCTGCAAGCTGCCGGACCGGCGCTCGCGATCGTCTATCTGGTGTGCGGCGCCTTCTCGTTCCTGATCCTGCGCGCACTCGGCGAACTCGTGATGCATCGCCCCAGCAGCGGCAGCTTCGTGTCGTACGCACGCGAATTCCTCGGCGAAAAGGCCTCGTTCGTCGCCGGCTGGATGTACTTCCTGAACTGGGCGATGACCGGCATCGTCGACATCACCGCGGTCGCGCTCTACATGCATTACTGGGCGCCGTTCGCGGCCGTGCCGCAGTGGATCTTCGCGCTCGCCGCACTCTGCATCGTCGCGACGATGAACCTGATCGGCGTGAAGTGGTTCGCCGAGATGGAGTTCTGGTTCGCGCTGATCAAGGTGGCCGCGATCGTGCTGTTTCTCGTGATCGGCTCCGCGATCCTCGGCACGGGCATGCCTATCGCCGGCCATGACACCGGCCTGCATCTGATTACCGACAACGGCGGGTTCTTTCCGCATGGGCTGATGCCGGCGCTGGTGCTGGTGCAGGGGGTGGTGTTCGCATTCGCCGGCGTCGAACTGGTCGGCACGGCCGCCGGGGAATGCAAGGACGCGCGCAAGGTGCTCCCGCGCGCGATCAACAACGTGATCTGGCGCATCGCGATCTTCTACGTCGCGTCGGTCGTTCTGCTGGTCTGCCTGCTGCCGTGGAGCGCATACAAGGCGGGCCAGAGCCCGTTCGTCACGTTCTTTGGCGCGCTCGGCGTGCCGGGCATCGGCTCGCTGATGAACCTGGTGGTGCTGACGGCGGCGCTGTCGAGCCTGAACTCGGGGCTGTATTCGACCGGACGCGTGTTGCGTTCGCTGTCGATGGGCGGCTCGGCACCGGCATTCCTCGGGCGGATGAGCGCGCAATCCGTGCCGTATGCGGGCATTCTCGTGACGGTCGCGATCTACGTGCTCGGCGTGCTGCTCAACTATCTCGTGCCGTCGAGCGTGTTCGAGATCGTGCTGAACATCGCATCGCTCGGCATCATCAGCACGTGGGGATTCATCGTCGTGTGCCAGATGAAGTTCCGTGCGGCGGTCAGGCGCGGCGAGGTGGACGACGTGTCGTTCAGGATGCCGGGCGCGCCCGTGACATCGTGGCTCACGCTGCTGTTCCTGCTCGGTGTATTGGTCCTGATGGCATTCGACTACCCGAACGGCACGTGGACGATCGCGTCGATCCCGGTGGTCGCGCTGCTGCTCGTGATCGGCTGGAAGTGGCTGAGCAGACGCGCGCGCCGCGCGCTGCTCAAGCCGACGATTCCGTCGGTCACGCTGACGCAGAACGTGCTCGAGAAGGGCAACGACTGAAGCCGCGCCCGGCACGAATCGGCGGCCCTGGCCGACGCGGCTCGTGTGGAGCGCGGCGTGCCGCGGCACGCGTGACGTCAATGATGCGCATACAACCGAGGCGTCGCGGCATGGCTCCGGATCGCAGCCCCCGAGTCGCCCCCCGTCGCCGTTGCAGGCCCGTATCCCGACGCATCGGCCTGCGCCGCCGGTTCAGCAGACCGGATGCGCGCCTCGGCCTGCTGGATCGATTGCGGGTAGTGAATGTCCTTGCGGGCCGGGTTGTAACCGGCCTGCTCGGCCTGCACGATCTGGGCGCGAACTTCGGCCCGGGTCGGGCCGCTGCTCGATTGAGCCGCCAACGCGAACGCGGGCGCGATCGCCACGGCCAGCATGATGGTATGGATAGCGAATTTCATGATCTCGACATCCAGTCAACAGAGCCGGCATTCGAGCGCACCTTCGAGCTCACCTCTTGTGCCGTAAGGACAGCATGCTCCGCTCAAGCTGAAGGCAATGTTAACTTCGCGTCGCCGAACGCATCTCGCGCGAAAGCAGGGGCGGACCCGGAAGCGCCGGCCCCGGTCAAGCCCGCGTCGGCAACGTGACGCGAACGCCGAATCCGCCGCCGTTCAACCCGTCGATGTACGTCACGCTCCCGCCGAGTTTGGCCGCGATGCGCGCGACGATGGACAGCCCCAGGCCGCTACCGCTTTCATCGTGATCCGCGCCGCGAAAGAAGCGATCCTGCAGTCGGCACAGATCGTCGTCCGAGACGCCGGGGCCGTCGTCCCGGACCTCGAGGCTGATCGCGCCGGCTTCCTGCCACGACGCGATTTCGATGCATCCCTGCTCGCGACCGTACTTGATCGCATTGTCGACGAGGTTGTCGAGCAAGACGCGCATCAACGTCGACGGCACATGGGCGACGACGGGACCGTCGACGCGCGCTATCAGCGACATCCGCTTGCGATCCGCGCGCGTCTGGTAGTCGCCGATGCAAGTCTGCACCACGCGCGCGAGATCGACGTCCTCGCCGGGCAACTGCACGGTTTCGTCGAGCCGCGCCAGGGCGAGCAGCTGGTCCGCCAGATGCGTGCTGCGGTCGACCCCCTCGACGACCCGTTGCATCGCGCGCCGCTGACGCTCCGGATCGCGCGCCGTGAGCGCGACCTGCGCCTGGACCTTGAGCGCGGCGAGTGGGGTCTTGAGCTCGTGTGCCGCGTCGCTGGTGAACGCGCGTTCGCGATCGAGCGAGCCGCGCAGACGCTGCAACAGCGTGTTGAGCGCGGCAACCAGCGGCCGCACTTCGTCGGGAATGCCGGTCGTGCCGATGGCGTCGAGGCTGTCGGGCGAACGTGCGTCGATCGCGTCGGACAGCGTGCGCAGCGGCGTCAGGCTGTGGCCGATGGCCAGCCAGATCAGCACGGCCAGCACGGGCAACGCGAACGCGAGCGGCCGTGCGACGCGGCGCGCGACCTCCGCGGACAGATCCGAACGGTGCATACGCTGCTCGAAGATGCGCACCGTGCGGCCGCGCGCGGCATCGGTCAGCACGTACGCGTGCCACTTCGGATTGCCGAACCGGATCGGGCTCGATGCCGCGGCGGGAAACACCGGCAGATCGAGCGATGCAAGCCCGGGACTCGCGGCCAGGATGCGGCCGCCGGCGTCGCTCACCTGATACAGCATCCGCGGCGATGCATCGTTGTCGCCGTCGTCGTCTTCGGACGAACCGAGCGCAATGTCCGCAAAGACCGGGAGATCGGAGGCATTGAGGGCTGCGAACGCCCGGGCGATCTGCTCGATGCGGGCGTCGTCCCATTCCTCCGCTTCGTGAATCGCCTGGCGATAGCTCGACACCAGCGAGTACGCCCAGACCACCACGACACCCGACAGCACGAGCAAGGTGAGCCGTTGCCGGATCGAGCGCATCACGATGCCTTCTCCACCACGTACCCGACGCCGCGAATCGTCCGGATCAGGTCGGCCCCCAGTTTCTTGCGCAGGTTCGACACATGCACTTCGATCGCATTGCTTTCGATTTCTTCGTTCCAGCCGTAGAGGCTGTCCTGGAGGCGCGCGCGAGAGAGCGGGCGACCCTGGTTCGCCAGCAGTTCGACGAGCAACGCGCATTCCCGCGATGTCAGCGCGATCCGTTCGGTGCCGCGCGTCACCGTCATCAGCGCGGGGTCGACCGACATGTCGCCGTATTCGATCGTGTCGGTGCCGCGCCCCTGCGAGCGGCGCATCAGCGCCCGGCAGCGGGCGATCAGCTCGGTCAGGTCGAACGGCTTGCCGAGGTAGTCGTCGGCGCCCGCGCTCAAGCCGCTCACGCGGTCGGCTACCGTGTCGCGCGCGGTCATCACCAGCACCGGCGTATGGTCGCGCCGCTTGCGAAGCCAGTCCAGCAACTCGACCCCGGACATGCGAGGCAGGCCGAGATCGAGCACGACGAGGTCGTATGGCGTGGTTTCGAGCGCGAGCTGGGCATGCCTGCCGTCGTGCGCCCAGTCGACCGTCATGCCGGCGTCGATCAGGCCGTCTTCCACCCCGCTTCCGATCAGCTTGTCGTCTTCGACGAGTAACACCCGCATGGCGTCGCGTTCCTGTTGGTTCCGGACATGGCGTCCCTTGCCGCACGATAACCGCAGGCGCGGGCGGCCATCAAGCCGGGCACGGAAAAATCCGGGCCTTAAGAATCCGTTAACGTCGGCGCCATAAGGTCGCGGTCACCGACACTCGCAATCGAATCGATGACCATGAACAGCCTGTCGTTCCGACTCCGTTTCTGCGCAGCGCTGGGTGTGCTGCTTTCCGTGGCTGCCGCGCCGGCCTGCGCCGGCGAGATCAAGACGCTGATGAGGGACATGAAGCACGCGATGCAAGGTGCGATGAACAGCCGGACGATTCCGGAGATGAACGGATATGTGACCCGACTCGAAAACGATGCGCAGCAGGCAAGCCGCCAGCGCTATCGCGACGACCAGCCGACCTACGACGAAGGCATGCGCACATTGCGCGACGAATTGACCGCCGTCGACCGTGCGATTCAGACCAACGACCTGCCGGCTGCCAAGCAGGCGTTGCGACGGATCAACGGCACGAAAAAGCACTATCACGACCTGCTCGGCTAACCGCGGCCGGCCACGCTTTCGCCACTGAACAGGTATTCCCGTCATGAAAAACGTTACCCGCTACCCGCTGTCGATCAGCCTGCTGCACTGGCTGCTGGCCGCCGCGCTGATCGGCAACCTGATCGTCGGCTTGCTGCTGGACGACAACGAGGGCCTCGTCGACCTGCACAAGTCGATCGGCATCGCCATCCTCGGGCTCGCGGCGATCCGTATCGTCAATCGGCTGCGCATGCGTCGCCGGCTGCCGCCGTCGATCAATCCGGCCGGCACGCTGAACCATGTCGCGGAACGCAGCGTCCACGGGCTGCTCTATGTGCTGATGCTCGCCATTCCCGTGCTCGGCTGGATGAAGACGAATGCGGCCGGGCACACGGCCAGTTGCTTCGGGCTCTTCTCGCTGCCGACCCTGGTGCCCCGGAGTCGCGAACTGTCGCACTGGCTGGGAGAACTGCACGCGCTGACGGCGTATGGGCTCGCCGCGCTGGTCGGCTTGCACGTTCTTGGCGCGCTGGCGCATCGGCTGATCCACACGGAAAACATACTCCCGCGCATCCTGCCCTGGCCGACGAGGGCAGCTCGGCGCCAGGCCCGGATGGAAGATGCGAGCTAAACCGGGAGGTGCCGGTATCTCCTCCCGGCTTTCGACCGCGACGTGACTGCCGCGCGATGGGGATCGTGACGCGATCGGGGCCGCGCTGCGAAAGGTCCTTGCTGCCGCATCGCAGTGCTTCTCGATCGCATCGATTCGGTTACCGCACCGCCAGCGGTTTCATTGCAACGCCCACGACGTGCGAGCGCCAGATTCCGCACTTTGCGGCCACGGGAATCCAGGCGCCACGGGGTCGCAGGCGTGCTGAAGCACGAACGGTCACCGTCGAATCCACGAGCGGCCCGCTGCCCGGGCGATCCTCGAGCCCGCGAAACGCGCGCACCTTGGCCCTCAGCAACCGGACGTCGGGCGCGAGAAACATGTCGTACTTCGCCGACGTGCGAATCCATCGGTCGATTTCGGCAACGCAATTGATGACGACCGGGCGAACGTTGATACGCGCCAGGTAGCGATAATCGTCGGGAATCGCATCGTCGGCGCTCGATCGCGCCGCATAGGCGAACAGAAGCATCGACGAGGCAAGAAAAATCAGAAGGCCCTTCATGAGTGAAGACGAACGAGGTGAGTGATGTCCGACACCGTGGAACGATGCGTCCCAAAAGTCATCGATGGTCGGCCGGGAAATAGCGTGTCGACAACGCTTCGTACAGCGGCGGCGCGAAGAAGCGCGACACGCGGCTGGCAATCAGCGCCGTGGCCATCAGCGAGATCACGAGCGCGTGGCCGTTGATCATCTCGATGACGATCACGAACGCCGTGATCGGGCTCTGCGTGACCGCCGCCAGATAGCCGACCATGCCGAGCGCGATCAGCATCTGCAGCTGCATCCCCGAGAACAGGATGTGCAGCGTGTTGCCGATTCCGGCACCGATCGCCAGCGACGGCGCAAACAGGCCGCCCGGTGCGCCGGGCAGATATGACCCGATCATCGAAACCATCTTGAATACCGGATACAGGATGCTGACGTCCGTGTGGCTCTCGAGCATGCCTCGGGCTTCCGCATAGCCGCTGCCGAACGTATGTCCGTGGGTCACGACGCCGACGAACGCGACGACCAGCCCGCAGGCCGCACCGAACAGAATCGGCTGGCCCGCACGAAAATCCTGGAGCGCGTGCGGCATCCAGCGTCGCGTGTTGAGCAACAGCCAGCAGAAGATGCCGCCCATGACGCCCGCGATCGCGCCGATGAGCACGACCGCAAGCGCCAGCGACTGAGGCAGGTGCGCGCCGACGTCGATCGTGCCGAAATAGACGTAGTTGCCCTGGATGCCGAGCGACACGATTCCGGCGAAGATGATCGCCGTGATGAGCACGCCGCTCGTTCGTTGCTCGAAGCTGCGCGTGAGTTCCTCGATCGCGAACACCACGCCGGCGAGCGGCGCATTGAAGGCAGCGGAAAGCCCCGCTGCCGCGCCCGCAAGCGCCAGCCGGTGCTCGAGCACGCCAGGCCGTATCGCGCGAAACCGCTGCGGATAGAACCTCCGCAGATTGAACATGAGTGCGGCACCCACGTGAATCGTCGGGCCTTCGCGACCGATCGTGAACCCGCCGAGCATGGCCAGGAACGAGACCAGGATCTTGCCGATCAGGATCCGCAGCTTGAGCAATCGCGCACCGGCGTTGCCCGGTGCATGCAGCATTGCAATCACTTGCGGAATGCCGCTGCCCTCCGCACCGTCGAAGAATCGCCGTGTCAGCCAGACGGTCAGCGCGCCGATGATCGGCGTGACGATCAGCGGCAGCCATGCGTGTCGGGCGGCGTAACCCAGAAACACCCCGTAGCCGAAATCGATCAGCTTCGCATAGAGCACCGCCACGAGGCCCACGGCCACCGCACCCAGCCAGAACACGCCGTAGTGAAGCCACAGACGCCGCGCGTGCAGTATCGCGCGGCGATCTGCGAGCGCGGAAATGCGAATCATCGGTCTCCCCCTACCCACTCGTCAGCCGGTTTGAATATTGAAGGACTTCCAGATCGCTCGGGTTCGAACCGGCAGCGGCTTCATGCACGAACGCGATCGCGCGCCATGCCGCAGCCACCCCGGCACGCATCGGAAACACCGTGTGCCCGCGCATGCCCGGCGCGAAGGCCGCTGCGAGCGACGCGGTCGCGCGCGGTTCGGGCGCATTCATGCGGGAAGACACGATGGACGACCGGAACATCGTTGACGCGATTGACCGAACAGACCTGAGAACAGATAAAAAACCCGGCTGGGCAGCCGGGTTCAAGAAGCTCGCCCCGGCCTTTCGTAACGGAACGACCGGACGTCGAGTTCAGTGAGCTGATGAAGCACATCTGAATCCACGATTTTGCAGAATTTCCGCATCGTAACATGCCAACTAGTCATGATGTGACATTTCTCCCGCGCTGCTCGATGTGATCGTTATTCATCTTCATGTGACCACGGAAATCTTTCGAATCACCGTCGGACGATTTACACAATCCCGTCACTTGCCGAAATGGAGCGGCGCAGTTCACTGCGCTTGAGGCGGTGTCGGTGTCGCGCGTTCCGTTGAGCTTCGACCCGCTCCGTTCGATTGAACGGCCCCTTCGAGAGACCGGTGATGAAAGGATCGATGCGATATGCAGGAGACCGCACCCGATGCGGCCCAAGTCAACGCCGTGGCTCGCATGGTGCATGTATCAGTCGGTGTCGGTGACGTCCTGGAATGCCCAGCCGAACGACTGGATTTCCGACTTGTGCAATGCCGCAACCTTGCGCAAGCAAGCCGCCCCTTTTTCCGTCAGGTGAATCTCCACCTGCCTTCGGTCCTGCTCGCTCGTCTGGCGCCGGACGAGCCCGGCCGCTTCGCAGCGCGTGACGAGCGCCACCGTGCCATGCGAGGACGCCTGCAGCCGCTCGGCAATCTCGCCCACGGTCGCCCACGAGCGGTCCGGAAACGCACAGGTGTGCAGCATCAGCATGTACTGCAACGGCGTCAGCCCCTCGGCACGCAGGATTTCCTCCGAGAAACGCAGAAAACGCCGCAGCCGGTAGCGAAATTCGGACAACTGCTCGAGGTCGTGTTTCGTCGCGCCTGCGCCGGCCTTTCGATTGCTTGCTGCCATCACGAACTCCGGGAGTTTTCTGGAATCATGTCATCGCGTGACCTAAAATACAGGCGCGCGGAACGGGTAGTGCAAAGTGCTTTCATCTGTCGCTGCTCCGGTTGCTGCGTGGATTGGCCCCATCAACCTGAATCGGTGAGGAGAAGTGGACGGCATTTCGATACCGCTGCTGATCGCCCTGGTCGTCGTACAGCCCGGTCATTCGACAAGCTCACATGCGGGAACGGCCAGCCACGTCGTTGTCCCGGCGCGAAATATACTGCATGTGAGCAACCCGCTCGCGTCGCCGAGCGTCATGCCGAGCGCGCACCATCCGGCGGCAAGCGACTCGAATTACGCCCCGGTCTATATCCCCAGCGTGACGTATCACCCCGACGGCTGGGGCATGCACTCCAGGCTGGCAGGCGATCGATTCCGGTGGTAATCGCCGGGCGCCGCCTGGCACACATTCATCGGGGCAAGTTCTTGCGCCTCGCGTCTTCCCGTCTGGCTCGACGCGCTGAAATCGGCGCGACGCGATCGATCCATCATTTTTTCCGGCATCGCGAAGGCGACTGTGCTTGACGAAGGTCAAGCCGGACACGACCGTCCGTGCGAAAAATGACCGTGTGCGCGACCGTCGGTTGCCGCCGGGAGACCTTCATGACCACCAGCCCCTCGCCCCGCCAGGCAATCCCCGCTCCCCAGCGGGTACTGATCGCCATCGACGGTTCCACCGCATCCGACCATGCGCTCGCGTATGCCCGATGCTTCATTCCATCGAATGCCTCGGTACACATCGTCAGCGTTGCGGAAAATCCGCGCACACTCGTCCCGCTCGGATCGAAAACCATGGCATTTCTCGAATCGGCTCGCGACGAGTTGCTTCGGGATGCAAGCGACTTGCTGTCGCGCGCCAAGGATGCAATGAAGCGCGACGATCTCGCCATCGATACGGAAGTCATCGACCTGTCCACGCACGGCGGGGATGTCGCGCACGCGCTGGACGACAGTGCGCAAGCGCGGCAGGCCGAACTCCTGATCGTCGGCGCGCGTCAGCATCATGGCTTGCTCAGATGGATCGAAGGCACGGTTTCCGGCCCGCTCGGCACACTCGCTCGGTGTCCGCTGCTCATCGTTCCGGAAGGTTTCTCGTCGGTTGCCGAACACCTGCCGCGGCGGATGCTGTTTGCCGTCGACGGCAGTCCTGCCGCGTTCCGCGCGTTGCGAACCGGGTTGACCTTCTCGAGGCCCGATACCGAACTGCGTGCGATATACGTCCTTGAACGCCCTGTCTCGTTGGGAGATTTCGTTCCTGTCGAGACGCTGGAATCGGCATTGACCAGCGACGGCAATCATGTGCTGCAAAAAGCCATGACCGTACTCGACGGCGTAGCCGGACACGCCCATTCGGAATTGATTCGAACCGACCGGAATGGCGCCGACGTTTCGCACGTTATCGTGCGCGACGCTATCGAATGGAGCGCGGACATGATCGTCATGGGCGCCCATGGACGGCGAGGCGTCACGGGCTGGGTGGTCGGCAGCGTTGCCGCACGCGTTGCGCGCATCACGAAAACGCCGGTTCTGCTCGTGAGCGCGCCGCATGCATGACGTTTCGTCGTCACGCATCCGTTCCCACCGCGTGGAACAGTTCCTCCTCCTGCGCGCAATGCAGGCGCACGATGGCTTCCAGCCCGTACAGCAAGCGCTGCATCGCCTGCACCTGCATGGCGTTCGGTGCGTCGTGCGGCATGTTCGCGGCCATCTGCCTGAGTGACCGGACCATCCTGAAGATCTCCCGGTGTGCGCCGCTCATCGCGGCAAGCGGATCCTCGCCACCGAGCAGCGGGGCGAGACGCGCGTAGACGTCCCGATCGTCGGCACGTTCGTGCGGCAGCAGCCGTTCGTCGAGCGAATCGATCAAGCGGGCAAGCTCGCCGGTCAGGGTTGCCGCGGACAGTTGCGGCATGCGATCCGCGAGATCCCTGATCTGGTCCAGCAACGGTGACAATGCCGCGTGCTCGCGCTTGAGTTGCTCGACGTCCACATCGGTCAGCCGGGCGTCCGTCGTCTTCGGGCGAACCAGCAGCACGCGCAACGCGTTGACGATGACGACGACGTCGATGACCTCCTGGATCACCGCGCCGGCAATCGGCTGCAGGAATCCCGCCGCCGCGATCGTCATGGCGGCAACCGACATCGACATGCCGGCCACCACGCTCTCGAGCGCGATGCGGCGCGAGCGTCGTGCGATGCGCATCGCGTCCACGAGGCGATCCAGCCGATCGACCAGCAACACCACGTCGGCGGCTTCCGATGACGCGGCCGCCCCGCGCGCGCCCATCGCGATGCCGACATCGGCCGCCGCCAGCGCCGGCGCATCGTTCACACCGTCGCCGACCATGATCGTCACGCCCTCCTTGCGGGCTGCCTGGATCGCGGTGAGCTTGTCCGCCGGCGTTTGCTCGGCGCGCACGTCGGTCACGCCGAGCAGCTCGCCGACGGCCTGGGCAATCTCGCGCCGGTCTCCGGTCAGCATGACGAGGCGCTCGACCCCTTCGCGTTTCAGAAGCCGCAATGCTCGCGGCGTTTCCAGCCGCAGCTGGTCGGCCATCTGGATCGCTCCGACCATCGCACCATCCACGCCGACGAAGACGGCAGCCCCGCCCTCGCCGCCGACCCGCCTCAGGAACGCGTCGCTCCACGGCGCAATCGTCGAGCGGGCAGAGACGTACCCGAACTTGCCGATCGCGACCGTCCGGTTGTCGACTCGACCGGTCACGCCTTCGCCGGCCGCTTCCTGGACGGCCGACGGCGGCGACAGATTGATCCGACGCTCTCGTGCAGCGACCGTCAGCGCATCCGAAATGACGTGACCAGAAGCCTGAGCCAACGACGCCGCGTAGCGCAGCACATCGTCCGTTGCGACATTCGCGCCGCATTCGATCGCGACGATACGTGCCCGCCCGCCCGTCAGCGTCCCGGTCTTGTCGAAGAAGAGAATCGTCGCTTGCGCAAGGCGCTCCAGCGCACCGCCGCCCTTGACCAGCACGCCGCGTTTCGAGCAACGTGACATGCCTGACACGATGGCGACCGGAACCGCGAGAAGCAACGGGCAAGGCGTGGCCACGACGAGCACGGCAAGCGCGCGGGCGACGTCGCCGGTCAGCAGCCAGGACACCCCCGCGACGAGCAGCGAAACGAGCACGAAGAACCCGGCGTAGCGATCCGCGAGGCGCACGGACGGACTGCGCTCGTGCTGCGCTCGCTCGACCATGCGTACGATGCCGGCAAACGTGCTGTTGCCTGCCGTCGTACGGGCGACCATTTCGAACGGCGCGCCGGCGTTGACCACGCCGCTGCATGCGCTTTCTCCGGACCGTCGCCGCTGGGTGGCCGACTCGCCCGTCAGCATGGATTCGTCGAGTTCCGCGTCATCGGTCAACGTACCGTCGACCGGCACGAATTCGCCGCTTCGCACGAGGAGCCGGTCGCCTGGAAGGATGGCTTCCGGCGCAACGGGCCGCCATTCGCCGCTCTCGAACCGGGTTGCCTGCCGAGGGGCGCGGCCGAGCAGCGCGGTCATTTCGCGTTGCGCGCGATGTTGCGCGTACTGCTCCAGCGCCCGCCCGCTTGCGAGCATCAACGCGATCACCGCGGCAGTCAGCGTCTCGTCGAGCGCGATCGCCAGCTCGATCGCAAGCCATGCGAGCACATCGATGCCGGCCTGACGCTTGGCCAGGGCCCGGGCAAGCGATACCGTCAACGCGAGCAAGACCGGCACCGTACCCGATAGCCAGACGATGCGCGCGAGCGAAGGCAGCCCGAACGCAACGCACACCCCTCCCCCCGCGAGCGCGACGGCCGCCAGGATCAGCAATGCGAGATCGATCGACCAGCGGATTCGGGACATGACGATTTTTCCGATCACCGTGCGCGGGCATACTCGCTGCATCCGGTCCCCGTTGACAGACGGCGTGGCACCAGACCAGTCTAGGAAACGCGGCAATTCGACCGTTGACATGGGTCAGGCGAAAGGCATCCCTATGAAATGCCGATGCGGCGCCTTGCTTGACGTGAGTCAAGCCGCCGCCCCCTTTCCTCAGCAAAATCGAAACGTGACACCGGATGGCCTGGAGCCGATATCGTGCTGACGCTGGCTGTGCTGTTTTTGCTGATTCTTCTGCTGAATCTCATACCCGCGTTCGCCCCGCCTACCTGGATGGCGATGTCGTGGGTGGGATTCAATCTGCCGGAAGGAAATCCGCTGATCTTCGCCATCGTCGCGGCCGGTGCGGCGACAACCGGCCGCGTTATCCTGGCGACCTTCTCGAGATCGCTCGTCCGCTCGCGCTGGATGCGGGAATCGGATCGCGAGAATATCGACGTTGCCACACGCTGGCTGAGCAAGCACCGTACGCTGACCGCCGGCGCATTCTTCTTCTATGCGTTGAGCCCGCTTCCGTCGAACTATCTGTTCATCGCGTATGGTCTTTCCGGGTTGCCGCTGAGAATCATCGCCGCCGCGTTCTTCGTCGGCCGCGTAACGACCTATGCGATCTGGACACATCTCGGCCGTTTTGCGTCGACCCGGTTCGACGTGGAGTCCGAACTGGAAGGCACTTACTTCGGTGGATACTTCATCGTCACCCAGCTGGTCCTGCTCGGCTTCGTCTTCGCATTGATGAAGCTCGACTGGGGCGCTCTCGTCAACGAACGTCGATTGACGTTCCGGCGCGGGCATCATCCGCGCGGCACCGAATGACGCCGGCGGGCGCGACGTTCCGAGCCGGTACGTCGCGCTTTTCCTGCCTACTCGCGTCGAATCGCTGCTGCGACTTCAGCGCGCGTTTCGCGCTTGTGCGGATCGGCATGCGTCATCACGTTCAGGACACGGTGATGCCGCATCACGCGTGCGCGCGCGTTCACCGCGATGTCATGCCCTTGCGCAACGGTGAGATCGGCGTCGATGTCGAGATGCACGTCCACGAGGATGAGAGCGCCGGTCTTGCGTGTGCGCAGGTCGTGTACGTCAAGCACGCCCGGTGTGGCGAGCAGCGTCGCACGGATCGCCTGAACGTCCTCGGCGTCGGCCGCCCGATCCATCAGGTCATGCAACGCGTCCCAACCGAACGTGGCGCCCATCTTCACGATCATCCGGCCGACGATCAGTGCCGCGTAGGGAATCAGGCCGGCGCTCCCCGCCGCAACACGAGACGCACGATGATGCACGGTACAGTCGACAGCGATGTGATGGCCGGCACGTATTTCGATGGTATGGGCGGCTATCCGGCGGCACTTGATCTCACGCAAAGGATCTGCCGACCTTCCGTGTACCGTTGAATGCATGCAAACGGCTGGGAGAGTGCCATGTTCCGTGCGAATACCTTCACTGCTGCGTGTGTGGTCAGTGTCGCGATCGCGATGACGGCCGGTCTGGCCGACGCCCAGCCTCGCCCGCCTGCTCAAGGCCCCGCCGCCGGGTCGGGAGGCATGATTTACGGCAGTCAGCTGATGACGCCGGCCGAGCGGACCGAATACCGTACGCGGATGCTCGCGGCAGCGTCGGACGCAGAGCGCGAGAAAATCCGCGCAGAACATCATGCCGAGATGCAAAAGCGTGCGAAAGCGCGCGGAATCAAACTCCCCGACATGCCACCCATGCGCGGCATGCATCGCGGGCAAGGGATGGGGATGGGGCCCGGCTACATGCGCGGCCAGCCCGGCGGCCCCGCGAGCGGCGCTGCTGGCCAGTGATCGCACGGTGCGGCGCGCTCGCTGCCGGACGCCGCACCGTTCGCCGCCGACCGTTCTCGCGGGCGCCTGCCATGCGTCGACAGTGGATTGTCGTATCGGTCATGCGCATGATGTCTAGTTGGCAACAACTTTCAAGTTGACGATTTTGTCGGCAGGCAGACAGTACTCGTCCAGTATGGATTGGCCTCACCCTTGAAATTGCTCCGTGAACAAGAGGAGACCGTTCTTTTGTTGCGACACAGCAAAACGGAGTCGTCAGCATCGAAACTGTTTGATGTGGTGAACCGTTGGCATTAGGTCCGTGCCCACTTCGGGCAACCCGCGCTTGCATTCGCTGCCCTCCCTTTCTAGTATGCGGAATCGAGGCCCATCCCGGGCGCCCGTTTAGTGAGGAAATCCATGCAGCCTCGGTCGGCGGCACCTTACTATGTCGTGGTGCTCGGCGTCCTCATCGCCTTTGCACTGATGTGCCTGTGCGTTTTGCAATTGCGCCAGAGCCGCCAGGACGCGCTTGATCGCGCAAGCGAAACCTCGCGCAATCTTGGTCTGATGGCAGAAAGAGATATCGAGCGCAATTTTGAGCTCTACGACCTGTCGTTGCAGTCAGCGATTCGAGGACTGCAACGCCCCGATGTGATGGCCGCCTCCCCAGCCTTGCGGCGAGCCGTGCTGTTTGACTACGCCATGACCGCCCAATACATTGGCTCGATGCTTGTGCTGGACGCAGCCGGCGACATCGTCCTCGACTCGGAAAATGACGTACCACGCAAGGGCAATTTCGCCGATCGGAAGTACTTCACGGTCCAGCGCGATCACCCCGATACCGGGCTCTATGTCAGCGATCCTTATGTATCGCGCCTACGCGGAGGCATCCGCAGTTTCGCGTTGTCGCGACGTCTGTCGAACGCCGACGGCTCATTTGCCGGCATCGTGGTGCTCACGATCAATCTCGAGTATTTCAACAGGTTGTTCGCTGGCCTCGCGCTCGGCACCCATGGTTCGATGTCCCTGATCGGCAAGGATGGAATCATGTTCATGCGTCAGCCGTTCGACGTGCGCATTATCGGACGCGACATCAGCCAAGCCGTGACTTTCCGGCGTTTCCGGGCCGCGCCGGAGGGCACGTTTTCGGAAACGGCGTCGATCGATGGTGTGCGGCGGCACTATTATTTCAAGAACCTGCCGGATCTGCCGTTGATCATCATGGTAGCTGAAGCCGAGCAGGACATCTATGCGGCGTGGCGGCAGCGCGCGATCACAATCGGCTCACTGGTGGCCGCATTCGGTACTGGATCCATCGCTCTGTCGATCTTGCTCAGTGTCCAGTTGCGGCGCCGGATGCGGGCAGAATCCGAACTGGTTCTGTTAGCGCGCATTGATGGCCTTACCGGACTCGACAATCGCCGCACGTTCGGGGAGGTCCTCGAACAGGAATGGCACCGTGCGCGTCGAGCGCGCTCCGTGTTTTCACTGCTGTTCGTCGATATTGACCGCTTCAAGGCGTACAACGACACCTATGGTCACCAGGCTGGTGATGACGCGCTAGCCGCGGTCGCACGGTGCATCGGCGAGAACATTCGCCTCCCGAACGACCGCGCGGCCCGCTACGGGGGGGAAGAGTTCGTCATTCTGCTACCCGACACGTCACCTGCGAACGCAGCACTTATCGCTGAAAGAATTCGCACCGCGATCAGTGACTTGATGATCGAACACGTGAGCAGCGAATTCGGGCACGTGACGGCCAGCATCGGTCTAGCCAGCTGGACGCCAGAACAGGATGTCGAAGTGGGGGCTGTGATCAAGGCGGCCGATGAGGCGTTGTACCACGCGAAGGCAATCGGCCGAAACAAGGTTACCGCCGTCCCGTCCCGATCGACGTTTGCCATGTGATTTTGCGCCAGTCTCGGCGATGTCCCACCGGTGGCCGATGCTTGAGTTTGCCGGCCGGATTGTCGCCGTCTTCGTGCACCGGAGTGCCGGCAACCGGTACGCCGAGGATGCTGATCCGGAACATCGGCCCCTTGTTTTCCGTACGTTTTACAGGGGTATCCGGATCGGGATGCGACAAGGGTTTGCGGTCTGATCCCAATACAAATTTCAATTGATTCAATCGCTTCCCGACGGGCCTCTTTGATGCCCCGGCTTTCCACTATCCGCGACCAGCCAACGTGGGTTAATGATGGAAAAACGGGGCAACGCCGGTGGCCGGCGTTCTTCCGTTTTTGCAATGGGGTACCAAACGCTGTCGAATGGTTGCCGGAAGTCCGCCGGCGGTCACCCATTGTGATTTACTTCCGTGCCCCGACTAAACTGAAATGAGTAGCGAACGGAGCACCGGTTCGACGCGCGCTCACGGGGGCGCAGGCCGGCGCTAAGCAGCCATGAGCACGAAATCCGACTTGCCTGTTTGGCCGCCGCGCGAGCACGGCACGGGGCGAGCGTTTGGACTGGCGGTGGCGCTGCACGTCCTGCTGGCGGCGATGGTGATTTCCAGCGCGGTCCTGTCGCACCACCACACCCCCACTGGCTCGGGCACCGTGATTGACGCGCCCGGCATGCCGTTGCGGTTGACCACCTCGGCCCAGCATGCGGCCAAGCCGGCGTCGGCATCACGCGCCTGGCTTCCGTCTACCGAACTCGGTACCGTGAACGCGCGGGTGCCCGTTGCGCGCCATCATCGCAGGATCGACATCAAACCGCAGCGTCTAAAGGCGCCAGCCTTGCGGATCAGCGTGATCGCAGCCCGCCGGACCCGGTTGCCGAACGCCGCGACCGTTGCTACGCAAGTAGACGGTGAAATGGAACGGGAACGCGCCGCGCGGCTCGCCGCACTGCAGGACATCGCCCGCGGGCCTCTGCTGAAGACTGGCGTTGCTGCGTCGCGGGACTATGCAAATACGGTAGCCCTTCGGGTGCGCGCCAACGTCGTCGCGCCGTTCGAGATTCCAGGCAATCCATCTACCGTCATCGCTGTCACGTGCGCACCCAGCGGAGCGCTGCTCAGTGTCAGGGTGCAACGTTCCAGCGGTAACCCGCAGTGGGACAGTGCCGTGCTGGCCGCAGTCGAGAAGTCGGACCCGATGCCACGGGATATCGACGGCGCGACGCCGGTGAGCATCGTTCTCACGTTTCAGCCGAAGGGCTGACGGATACGCGCAGGCGGTCGGCCGGATGGCTGCGCCGGCCGCTTCTCGCCAAGCCTGGTTCGCTCGGTCTAGCCAAGCCGTAGCGCCGCTTCGACCGGTATCTTCAGTTGATCCAGAAGCAGCGCAAACCCGATCGCGGTCATTGCTACGGCTCCCACGAGCGACCACGGTAACGTGGCCATCAGCGTACCTGACAGGACGAGCACCGAGACGATCGTGATGTCAATCGCGGATGACAGCAGCAGCCACCGGCCCGGCCGCGAATGCCAGAGATGGCCAGGCTCGCGCAATACATAAAGAACCGCCTGATTGCCGAAGGCGATCGCGACGCCGGCTCTGTGTTCCTGAACGATGCCGAGTACAGCGTTGAATACGAGCAGTGCGCCGACAACAGTCGCCTCGATGTAAGCACCCATGCCAATCTGCAACACGATGGCCGCTTCCAGCAGCCAAGGCACCGGTGCCCAGAACTTGGGCAACAGCACACGCCAGTATGGCGCCGCCTGTTCGTGGATTGTGTTCGATCCGAATTTTTTCGCGCGCTCGCGCACTTCGGTAGTCGACTGTCCGGCAGTCGATTCCGGCGTCACAGTCTCTTCCATGGACGAGGCACCTTCCATACCGCTCTACCCAGGGTCAAACTGCGGAGGAGGACACGGTGACATGCGGCATGCGCTACTCGCCTCTCTGTCGAGCCGGCATCACTGCCAGCTCAGCGAGAGCGCTTCAATGATGGCCATTTGTGTCTCCACAAGACAAGCGGGAACCAGGTGATCGGTTCAATCACGGCGGTTTGATCGACAGCCTCCGGGACGGGCCACGGTCAGATCGACTTGCCTCAGCGGTGCGGCGTCAGTAGGGCACCCCCTCTTCAATGGGAAGTGAGCGGTCACGGGACCACTCGTTCCAGGAACCGAGGTATAGCCGCACGCTCCTGATGCCGGCTTCCTCGAGGGCAACGAACGTTGTGGACGCCCGCGCGCCCTTGAAGCAGAAAACGACGACCGGCGTATCCTTGCGAATCCCGACTGTCGCGCATTCCGCAAGAATCTCTGCTGGAGACTTGAACATCTGCCCGCTGGGTGTCGGCTTCAGCATCCGGTACCACTCAAGCCACACCGAGCCTGGAATGCGACCTTTTCGCGGGCAAAAGTCCTTGCCGTACGGAGATGAGCTTTCGCCAATCCACTCGTCGACGTCCCGCACATCGAGTTTCACCACGTGTGGGTCGGCGACCGCTGCCTTCATCTCGTTCAGGTCCACCAGAATGCTGTCTCCTTCGGTAGCGACAGGGAACCTGACGGGCTTCGGTGCCGGTACGTCAGTCGTGCTCGGCAGCGCCGCTGCGCGCCAGGCGCTGAACCCGCCGTGGAGTACCTTGATTTTGTCTCTCGGATAACCAAGATAGCGAAGCAGCATATAACCCCGGCAGGACTGTCCAAAACCGGTTGTCATGGACTGCTCATAGACAACCGCGGTTTCGCTCCCCGACAACCCGGCCTTGCCGAAGGCGTCGGTGAAGGTCTCGCGCAACGCCGCTACGCCTTGCGGCGTCGACATCGCCAGATACGTGAATATCTCGTGGATATTGACTGCACCGGGCAAGTGGGCTTCCGCGTAATTGGCGGCGTCTCTCGTGTCGATGAGCACCACCGGCGTCGTTTTCATGAGTTCCGCCAGGTCGGCGGCGGAAATGAGGACTCTTTCATGCATGGCAAGCCTCACGGGTTGATGACAAAACACACCTCTGCGTAGCTGTTTTCGCGACTCGCGACGGTCGACTGCGGAAAGAACATGGTCGCGTTCAGCGCATCGACGTCGATGTCAGTCAATCGCGAATACCGGGAAACCCCGTTGACACAGGTCAACGATTGTCGATCATCACGACCCGCGATCCGGTCGAGTCGGCGGGTTTCCGGTCAGGACAACGCGGGTCCCGTCACGCGCGATGAATCCGTCCCGCTCAAGTCGGGCCAAGGTGCGATACAGGGTCTCGTGTGCGATCCCAAGCGCGCGTGCCCACTGCATCAGCGACCCCGGCACCGTGAATACGCCGCGGGCGTCGCCTTCGAGTCGCAGGCAATGCAGGATGCGCTCGCGCGGTGATCTCAGCGTCAGGCGCTCGGCGCGTGCACGGGACTGCATCAACTGCCGGGACAGGAGCCGGATCCAGTCGATCGCAAAGGTCGAATCGAGCCGCAGAGACGCCAGCACTATTTGGACAGGCAGAACCAGCAATTGACTGGCGACCGGGCAAACGCCGTCGCAGTGGTATCGCGCGCTGAAGAGACTCGCTTCCGCCACGAAATCTCCGGGCCCGGCGCTCTGCAGCGTGATGGACTCGCCGCCGGCTTCGTCACGCCGCAACAACACCCGGCCGGCCCGAACCTGGTAGACGGCCTGCACCGGTTGTTCGCGACGGAAGACCGTGGTGTTGGCGTCGAATTGGCGCAGCTTTGCGGCGAGACGCAATGCCTCGGGCCAGGAGGGTGGAAGATCTGCAACGTGGGCGTCGATAGCTAGTTCAGGCGTGTCCACCGCGGGCCTCGTGACCGCGGACCCGCTATTCGGGTGTGGTGCCGGCCGCATGGTGATGCCTCGTGTTCGCGCTATGCCCCGCCATCGCGTCGTGGCCATGGTCGGACAGTTGTGCGTCAAACCACTGGTGCAGCGCGGTGACCAGCCGGGGCTGATCGGTCCGATAGGCGATTTCGCCGCCGTTGTGCAGGTCGCGATAGGTGATTGTCAGCTCGCCCGGTTTCGCCGCGCGAAGCGCCGCCAGGCCCGGCATGGCCTTGCCGTGGATCTGCTCCGGTCCCGCGAAGTCGCCAGCGGCGAACTGCTGTGCGACCATCGCCAGGTGCTGGCGGATCAACCCGGCCTGTTGGGGATCGTCTCGCTTGGTCACGACCTGCTGGACGCCGCCATCCGCGGTCTTGGTGAAGATATGGGTGGTGGCCGCCAGCGAAAACGGCATGACGTCGGCGCCCCGTTGCGCGACCGCCTTCTCGCGCGCAGTCGTGTCGGCAGCGGCGGATGAAGCGAGGCTGCAGGCAGCAAGGGAAGCGGCGAGCAAAAGCGCAGCTGTGCGTGCCATGAATGTCTCCAGTTTCGAATTCAGCCGCAGTCTAGCGCTGCGTTCTGCCGCGCACTATGACTGGAATCATAGCTCGCGAACCGGCGTATCCGGTGCGCACCACGCTTGCCAACGCAAAGGCAGTGTCGCACGGAGGCCTACTCCGGCTGACGCAACCGAACCGGCGTGTTCTCCGCAATCTGGCGGCCGTCGCGCCTTTCGCGAGGAAGCCTCCCATGCCGGGCAACCTGAACTGGATACGCATCGTCGCCATCGCGGTATTGCTGGTTTCCGCCTTTGCAGCCGACAAATTCGCAATGCCGACGCATCATTGCCACGTATCGACTGCGGCGGCCCGAACTCAGTACAGCAGGAACGCCGCCCGCTCGCGCACGAACGCAGCATCCTGCGCAGCGACGACACGTTCGATGTCGTCGAGCGAGCGCCCTGCTTCCAGCATGTCGGCCACTTCGCGCGAGCCGACCGACGCACGTATCGCATCGATCCGGAACTGCGCCGGATAACGACGGTGCAATGCCAGCGCGAGCGCCAGCCCGATCTCGCCGGGCCGCGTCGCGCCGGGCAGCCGTTCGATGCGCACCCCTTCGCACAGCCTGCCGCGATACGGCCCCTCCGCGGGCGCGAAGCGAACCGGCGAGAACGTCGCGTCGAGCCGCATCGCGCGCAGATCGTCCGCGAGGATGCGCGCGTCGATCCACGGCGCGCCGACCACGCCGAACGGCATCGCGGTGCCGCGCCCGACACTGACCGCCGCCCCCTCGACGAGCCCCGTCTCCGGATAGCGCGACAGCGCGGCGCCATCGCGCAGGTTCGGCGACGGCGGCACCCACCCGAGTCCGGTGTCGTCGAAGCGCATCGCGCGCACGTAGTTCGCCATCGGCACCACACCGAGCGCCGCACCGATATGCAGCCGGTCGTTGAACAACCGGGCCAGTTCGCCGAGCGTCATGCCGGGCTCGAGCGGCAGCGGGTAATAGCCGGTGAACGTCGCCGGCCCGGCATCCGCCACGGGGCCGCCGAACGCATCGCCGCCCAGCGGGTCCGGACGGTCGAGCACGATCACGGGAAGATGGGCGGCGGCGCCGGCCTCGAGCGCATGGCCGAGCGTGGCGAGGTACGTGAAGAAGCGGACGCCCGCGTCCTGCAGGTCGATCACCAGCACGTCGACATCGGCGAGCAGTGCGGGCGCGATCGTGCGGCGCTCGCCGTAGAGGCTGTGAACGACCACGCCGGTCGCCGCGTCGACGGTGTCGCCGAACGTCTCGTCGACGTCGGTGCTAAGCCCGTGCTCGGGCGCGAACAGCGCGACGAGCCGTGCGCCCGGCGCGTGCGCGAGCAGGTCGGCCGTGCGCCGGCCGAGCCGATCGAAGCCGCTGCGGTTCGTGACGAGCGCAATGCGCTTGCCGGCCACGGCCGCGAAGCCGCTCGCCGCCAGCACGTCGATGCCAGCCAGCACCGGCCCGCGCGATGCCGGCAACCGCACGGCCTGCGCGACGGCCGCCGCCATCGCGGGTACGCGCGTCGCAATCCGCGACGGCGTCACCGGCGCGGCCTCGCTCGATACGATCCCGAGCACGAGCGCACGCAATGGCATCGCCGTGCCGGTTTCGTCGGGATACAACCGGCTCGTCAGCACGATCGCGAAGCGGCGCGTCGCGGGATCGATCCAGAGCGCCGTGCCCGTGTAGCCGAGGTGTTGCAGCGCGCCGACCGGCGGCAGCCGGTAGCGGTTCGCGACGAGCGGCGGCCCGACCGCCCAGCCGGGCGTGTGCAGCTCGCCCTCGGCGTCGAGCGTGGCCGGTGTCTCGAGCGCGGCGACGCTGCGCATCGTCAGCACGCGCGCCGGGCCGAGTGCGCCGCCGTTCAGCAGCATGCGCGCGAAGCGCGCCAGATCGTCGGCGCTCGCGAACAGGCCCGCATTGCCGGCAACGCCACCCATGGCCGCCGCGATGGGGTCATGCACGCTGCCGCGGAGCAGACGGCCATCGCGAACGACGGTGGGTGCGACGCGCGCGAGCAGCCGGCCCGTCGGCCGGAACAGGGTGCTCGCCATCCCGAGCGGCCCAAACACGTGTTCCGCGCACCACGCGTCGAGCGGCCGGTGCGACACGCGCCGGACGATCTCGCCGAGTGCCACGTAATTGACGTCGCTGTAGCGCACCCGTGTGCCGGGCGACGCGACGGGCGCCATCGCGACGATGTCGGCAAGCACGGCGGCGCGGCTGCGCAGCGTGCGGGACGACGACACGCCGGCCGGCAGCCCCGACACGTGTGCGAGCAACTGGCGGATCGTGATGCTGCCCTTGCCGTGCACGCCGAACGCGGGCCAGTAGCCTGCAGCCGGCCCGTCGAGGCTCAGCATGCCGCGCTCCGCGAGCTGCATGATCGCGACCGCCGTCGCCACCGGCTTGGTCAGCGACGCGAGATCGAAGACGGTATCGGCCGTCATCGGCTCGGCGTGCTCGCCCGTCACGCGCAAGCCGCGCGCGACACGCACGCGCACGCCGTCGGCGTCGCCTGTCACGACCACCGCGCCGGCAAGATGCCCGTCCGCGATCTCGGCGGCGATTGCTTCATCGATCGCGGCGGCCTGCCGCGGTGCCATGGCCGCTTCGGGTTCCGCCCGCGCACCGGCCGATGCAAGCGCGACCAGCAGCGCGCCGGCCAGCGCGGCAGCGCAGCGCACGGCCGCCTCGCCGGCCCTGCCAGAACGCACGGCTAGCGGGCCGGCCGCTACTGCGGTGCGGGACACGCCGCGCACAGACGCATCGCGCCGTGCCGGTCGGGGTCATGCCAGGAAAAGCGCACATCGACGCCCCCTCGCGCCGGGACGACGACGCGCCGGACTTCCTGGACGGCCCTGTCGTGCGCCGATACGCTATATCGCCCCGGCGGCACGCGCGCGAACAGGAACGGGCCGTTCGTGTGCACGTCGAGCATCGTCGACTTGCCGGACGACAGCGTCACGTCGACATCGGAAAGATAGTGGCCGGACTTCGACGCGAACGTGATCCGCAGGTTGTATCGAGGGGCGACGTCGCGAAACGCGATGATCTCGTCCTGGCCAATTCCACCGGTGATGTACGCGATACCGTTGCGCTCGACAGGCTCGGGCGACGTCTGCGCCAGCGCGCTCGCACCGATGTTCAGCACGCAGGTTGCCAGCAGCAGCATCTTCACGGTTCCGGTCCACATCTTCACTCTCCTGATTGAGCACGCATGGCTGCAATGCCGCCCGTCCGATCGCGGAACGTGTTGCGTGCGATGCCGTCGCGCGTTTGAATCGGCGACGATGCCAGCGTCGCGCGGAACGTCGATTTCCCGTTGACTCAAGTCAAATGCGCTCCTGTCGAAGCCGAACAGAACCGGACGGAACGCCCGCGAGACGGTGATCACGCCCCGGCTGCCGGTGCGCCCGGACACGCCCGGACGCGCCTGGAATCGGGCGGAACCGGGCGGAAACGGCATCCGTGCGGCGCGATGTCCGTGATCGCTGTCAGCCGATATTGCATGGCCCGTCGGAAATTTCCGACACGGCCGCCCGACGTCGGACAGCAAGCTCAGGCCACGCTGATTGTTCCGCTCGACCCCGCCGCCAATACTGGAGACGTGACAGGACGTAACGCATTTCGCGGTCGGGGAGCGGTTCTTCCGCCCCGCCGCCGCAGGACCGAGGAGCTGGCGATGATTGATCCGACCGCAGCGCACGCCGACGACGCCAACCTGGATGGCGAACCGCCGGTCGGCGCCCACCTCGTGACCCGCCGCCCCGGCTACCTGCATCACGGGATCTACATCGGCGACGGCAACGTGATTCACTACGCGGGGTGGTCGCGCCATCTGAGCGGCGGCCCTGTCGAGGTCGTCACCCTCGACGGCTTCCGCGCCGGTTTCGAGCTCGCGGTGATCCGCCACACGCGCACGCTGTACGACGGCACGGAAGCCGCACGCCGCGCGGCATCGCGCCTCGGCGAATGCCGCTACCGGCTTCTGACGAACAATTGCGAGCACTTCTGCCTGTGGTGCCTGTTCGGCGTCGGGAGGAGCGAGCAGGTCGCGTCGTGTCTGCGCAATCCCGCGCACGGCGTCGCGGTCGTCGTCATGCTGATCGCTTGCGTGCTGGTCGCACGGGTGCATCCGGCGATGGTCGAGCGGGAATACCCGGCCGGGTGCACGGCCTAGCATCGCCCGAACCGCCGCTGCTCACCGCCCGTCACCGGCGGCCGCGCAAGACGGCACGCGCATACCCCCAACGTTTCGCCTGCGCGATCGCAATGCGGATCGCGCTGCCCTCGGTACGCCCCTGCCGCAACAACGCGTTGGCAATCTCGATCGCCTTGCCGCGAACCGGCGGCGGCAGATTCCGCATCGACGGCGGATAACGTTCGTCGTTCCATGGCATGGTCGATTCGTCCCGGACAGGATCGTGCCGGTCAGCGCGGCAACGCGGCAGGATCGTAGCGATTGCGCGGGTTCCACAGCATCCAGCCGTCCGTGCCGGCCGCGTCGGCGGCGTCGACCTGTGCGCGAATCTCGTCGGCGTCGAACGGCCGGTGATCGAACGCATAGTCGCGAAACGCCTGGAGCCACGGCCGAAACCGGACGCCGTCCAGTCCGGTCCGGCGCTTCGCCTCGGCCAGCGACCGCGAAACGATCTCGCCCGGATGTTCGGTCGGCTTCCGGCAGCCCGGCAGACCCCATGTGAAGCCGGATGGATACAGCATCGGCGACACATAGTCGACGACCGATCCGAGCGCGTCGAGTCGCTGCCCGATCGCGGTGTCGTCGGCGTTCCAGCAGACGTACCCGAAGATATCGGCCGACACGTAGAGGTTGTACGGCCGCAGCCGTTCGCGCGCGCCGGTCAGGAATCCGGTGATCGCCGCGACCCGGTTGGCCTCGGTATTGGGCTCGGCGAACCGGAGACCGTTGGCGTCGGGAAACCGCAGGTAGTCGAACTGGATTTCGTCGAAGCCCATCCGGGCGGCCTCTTCGGCGACGTCGTAATTGTGTTGCCACGCCGCACGCGAGGTCGGGTCGATCCAGCGCTGATGCTCGCGGTCCTGCCAGATCTCGCCGGCCGCATCGCGCACGGCCCAGTCGGGGTGGGCGCGCGCCAGCGGGTCGTCCTTGAACACGACGATGCGGGCAATCAGGTAAAGACCGCGCGCATGGAACGTCCGCAGCAGGTCCGTGAGATCGGGGGGATGAACGATTGCGCCCGACACGTTGTTCGCCGCCCCGGAGATTTCGCGCGCCAGGCTGCGATAGGGCGTCACGCCGCTGTCGCCCTTCACGTCGATCACCAGCGCGTTGACCGCGGTCGCGTCCTGCAACGACAGTGCGGCCTCGCGCAGCGTGCGATCCGCGACGCCGTAAGCGGACAGATAGACCGCTTTCGGGCGCACCGGTGTCATGCGGATCGTATGCGCGACGTCGGCCGGCGTCAGCGTGATTTCGGTTCGCGCATAGCCCGGCGCACGTACGCTCACGCGTGTACCCGCCGCGTCGAGTTCCAGTGAAAACGTGCCGGCGCGATCCGCGGTCCGGTTCACGCCCGGCGCGTGGCCGATCGCGCCGGCCAGCGGATGCCCGTTCGCGGCATCGACGACCGTGATCGTGACCGGCGCCGCCCGGGCGGCGACACCGGCGAGCAACACGAGCAGGCAGACGATCAGGCGCTCAATCACGGCTTCCTCCGGCGGTTCGCAGCAATCCGTTCATGCATCGTGTGTCGCAGGCATCCGTCATCAGATAGCGTGGCAGCGCCATGGCCGGGTCCGTGCGCCGCACGGGGTGCGCGTCGAGCGTGAACGCCGCGACGTAGCCTTCGTCAGCGGCCAGCTGGTCGGCCTGAGCATCATGGACGCCGAACGGCCAGGCCAGCAGCCTGACCGGCTGGCCGGTCTCGGACTCGAGCCGTTCGCGGGACCGGCGCAACTGGAACGACACGAAGCGCCGGTAGTCGTCCGGCGTCAGCCGGGCGCGCTCGGTGCGGAAATTCGGATGCCAGTACGTGTGCGACTCGATGTCGAACCCACCGGCGCGTCCGAGTGCGCGCAACTGGTCCCACGTCATCGCATAGCTGGCGTTGGAGACGGCCGACGGATAGATGAACAGCGTGACCGGCACCGGATGCGTCGCCAGCAGCGGACGCAGCACGTCGTAGACGGAGCGGTGACCGTCGTCGACGGTGATCGCGACCGCCCGCGCCGGCACCGCCTCCGTCTCGCCGCCATGCCAGCGCACGACGTCGGCGAGCGGCACGATGCGATAGCCGTTCGCCTCGATCGCCTGCAGCTGGTTGCGAAACGTTTCGGTGCGCACCGTCATCGAATCCAGGCGCGCCTCGGCGAACCGGTGGTAGACCAGGATCAGCACACGCGGCTGCGGTGGAGGAACGACGGTCGCGACGTCGGCGGACGAAACCGGCGGCATGCACGACAGCAGGAGCAGGCAGGCGATCAGGCGAAAGGCCATGGCGGTCCTCGTGGAAAGACTGCCCCATTTTTTGCGATCGCGGCGCGGATACCGCTGAGCCAGATCAACGATCGATCGCGCATCGACGAGATCGCGCACGCGTCGGGCCGCCTGCGCGTCAGCTTGCCTGCGCAACCAGTTCGGCGTGAATCCGCTCGACGTCGTCGCGCGTGCACAGCGCCGTGCCGGGATGCTCGACCGACGCAGCCGATGCGGCCAGCGCGTAGCGGCACGCATCGTCGAACGGCACGCCGCGCGCCAGCGCCCAGACCATGCCGCCGACGAAACTGTCGCCCGCCCCGACCGTGCTGCATACCGCGGCCGGCCTGCCGGGCAGGCGCAGCGTGCGATCGCGCGTGACGACCCATGCGCCGCGCGCGCCCAGCGTCAACGCGACGATGTCGGCCCGCCCCTGCTCCACGAGCTCGCTCGCCTTCCGGCATGCCGACGTGTCGTCGAGCGTTTCTCCGGCCAGCGCGCTCAATTCGCCGAGACTGGGCTTCACGAGATGAACGCCGGCCTCGAGGGCCGCCTGCAGCGCGCGGCCCGCCGCATCGACGACGACCCGGCTGCCCCTTGCGCGGGCCTCCCGCGCAAGCGTTGCATAGAGGTCGTCCGGCGCGCCGGGCGGCAGGCTGCCGCTCAACACGAGATAGCGCGGCACCGGTTGCAGCGCTTCGATGCGGGCCGCGCAATCGCGCCACTCGGCCTGCGTGACCAGCGGACCCGGCATCAGGAAACGGTATTCGCGCCCGGTCGAGGTCTCGGTCACGCAGACGTTCTCGCGCGTCTCGCCGGCGATCGGGATTCGCACGCTCGGCAGGTGCTCGGCCTCGAGCAACCGGGTCAATACGTCGCCGGTCGGCCCACCGGCCAGGTACAGCGCGACGCAGTCGCCCCCGAGCCGGTGAATGGTCCGGGCGACGTTGATCCCGCCGCCGCCGGGGTCGCGCCGCGGCCGCGCGCAGCGCAGCTTGTGCGTGTCGACGATGCGCTCGACCGACGTCGCGACGTCGACGGCCGGATTCAATGTGACGGTAACGATATCGGTCATGGCACGTAGCTCGCAGTCGATGGCACGCGCGATCCGCCGGCTTGCGCGACGGACGCCGGCGCGGCGATGCCCGGCAACCGGGGCGTGCCGGCCGTGGCTCCACCTTACGTTCGACGCCGGTCGCGGCGTTGACGCCCGTCAAGCGATGCCGCGAAGGCGCTCGATTGCGCTCGATCAACGCCCCGATCAGGCAGGCTCTTACAGTGAATCATTCGTCGCCGCCGAGCCCCGCCATGGACGAGCAGCCGCTTTGCACCACCGTCTTCGCCGAGCGTTACGCGCAGCCCGGCGAAACGTCTCGCGCAGCCGTATTCCATCGCGTCGCCCATGCGCTGTCGCTCGCCGAAGCGCCGGAGGTGCGCGCACAGTGCGAGCGCGCGTTCTTCCGGAATCTGCAGCGCGGCGCGATCGGCGCGGGCCGCATCCTCGCGAACGCCGGTGCGGATATCGGCGGGACGATGGTCAACTGCTTCGTCCATCCGCTCGCGATTGCGCCCGACACACCCGCACACGCCGTCGACGCGGCGCTCGCGCGGGCGCTCGACGACGCACGGCTCACGCTGTTGATGGGCGGCGGAATCGGCTACGACTTCTCGCCGGTGCCGCCTGCCGATGCGTACGAGCGCCGCTCGTCAGCCGAACGAGGCGCATGCGTCGCGATCGACCGCTTCGATGCGATGTGCCGGGCGCTGCCGTTCACCGGCCCGCGCCGGGGCGCACAGATGGCCGTGCTGCGCTGCGATCATCCGGACCTCGCGGCATTCGTCGCGGCCAAGCGCGGACGGTCGCGCTGGCCGACGTTCAACCTGTCGGTCGGCGTCACGGATGCGTTCATGGAAGCGGTCCAGCACGACCTGCCGTGGGCGCTCGTCCATCAGGCGCCGCCCCGTTGCGCATCCGGCACGCCGCCTCGGCGGCCGGACGGACGCTATCTTTACGCGACGATTCAGGCCCGTGCGCTCTGGCACGAGATCGTCGGCGCGGCGCGCGACAGCGCCGAACCGGGGCTGCTGTTCCTCGACACGATCCGCGACGCGAATCCGCTGCGCGAGCACGAACGGATCGACGCGACGAACCCGTGCGGCGAGCAGCCGCTGCCGCCCTACGGCAGCTGTGTGCTCGGGCCGATCGATCTGTCGCGGTTCGTGCTCCAGCCGTTCGGTGCCGAAGGCAGGCCGCGCTTCGATTTCGCGACGCTCGCGGACGCAGTGAGGATCCAGGTCCGCATGCTCGACGACGTGCTCGACCTGACCGCATGGCCGCTCGCCGCGCACGAGCACGAAGCGCGGCGCACGCGGCGCATCGGGGTCGGCGTCACCGGGCTCGCCGACGCGCTGACGATGCTGCGGCTGCGTTACGACAGCGTCGAAGCGCGTGCGTTTGCGCGCGGGATCGTGATGACGATGCGCGAACGTGCGTTTGCCGCATCGGCCGCGCTTGCCGCCGAGCGCGGCGTGTTTCCGGCCTACGATCCGGCCGCCTACCTGACCGGCCCCGCGTACCGCATGCTCCTGCCGCTGAAGGTGCATCACGCGATCGCGCGGCACGGGCTGCGCAACAGCCATCTGCTGTCGTTCGCGCCGGCCGGCAGCGTGAGCCTCGCGTTCTGCGACAACTGTTCGAACGGGATCGAGCCGGCCGTCGGCTGGACGCAGCGTCGCATGGTGCGCACCGCGGACGGACGGATCCGGCCGTTTCGTGTGGAGAATCACGCTTACCGGCTGTTTCGCGAGCTGCATGGCGACAGCGTCAGGCTGCCGGACTATTTCGTCACGGCGGCGGATATCGCACCGGCCGACCATGTCGCGATGCTCGCGGTGCTGCAGCCGTGCGTCGACGCGGGCATCTCGAAGACGGTGACGATGCCGGGCCAGTGTTCGCTCGCGCAGGTCGATGCGTTGTTCGTCCAGGCGTGGCGCGACGGTCTGAAGGGCATCACGGTCTTCCGGCCCGATCCGCAGCTCACCTCGGTCGTGACCGACGACGCGGCGCAAGCGCGGCGCGACGGCCCGGTCTGCATCGGCTGCTGACCGGCATCTTGCGATTCGGACCCGCCCCTGATTCCGCCGGTCACGCACACGCGATCGCTCGCATGGGCACCGGTTGCCGACGATGGCAGGCAGCAGGCGTTCAGCGCTGCTGGCGAGCGTCCGTTCGGACTTGAGACTTTGGACTTTGGACTTCAGGCAGAGGCGCCCGTGATCGTTTCCGTATCGGCATCCGTCGGCCGGCGCGTCTCGTCGGCATCGTCCGGCGGCGTGATGAGCGCCACCAGCAGGTCGTGATCGATCGATTCGTGCAGCAGCAGGCTGTGCGCGATCCGTTCGAGCGCATCGCGGTGCTCGCCGAGCGTCGCCGTGACCCGCGCATGCGCATCCTCGAGCAGCGCGCGCACCTCTTCGTCGATCAGTTGCGCGGTGTGCTCGCTGCAGCGGCCGTCGCCGGGCGTCCACACGCCGGGCGCGCCGCTCGGCTGCGCCGCGTCGTCGAAGGTCGCCAGCCCGATCTTCTCGCTCATCCCGTACTGCATGACCATGTGCCGCGCCAGCGCGGTCGCGCGTTCGAGATCGTTCTGCGCGCCCGTCGACACGTCGCCGAACACGAGTTCTTCCGCGACGCGTCCGCCGAGCAGCACATCGAGCCGGTCGAGCAATTCGCTCCTGCGCAGCACGTAGCGATCCTCGGTCGGCACCTGCTGCGTATAGCCGAGGGCCGCGATCCCGCGCGGAATGATCGATACCTTCTTCACCGGATCGCAATGCGCACGGCTTTGCGCGACGAGCGCATGCCCCGATTCGTGGTACGCGATGGTCCGCTTCTCCTGCTCGTTCATCACGCGGCTCTTGCGCTCCATGCCGGTCATCGCGCGGTCGATGGCTTCGTCGAAATCGGCCATGCCGATCGCGGGCTTGCCGAGTTCGGCCGCATGCAGCGCGGCTTCGTCGACGACGTTCGCGAGATCGGCGCCGACGAAGCCCGGCGTGCGCTGCGCCAGCTCCGCGAGGTCGACTTCCGGCGCGAGCTTCACGCGCTTCGTATGCACGGCCAGGATCTGCTTGCGGCCGTTCAGGTCGGGCCGGTCGATCGCGATGTGCCGGTCAAATCGTCCCGGGCGCAGCAACGCGGGATCCAGGATCTCCGGCCGGTTGGTCGCGGCCATGATGATGACGCCCGAATTGGCCTGGAAGCCGTCCATCTCGACGAGCAGCTGGTTGAGCGTCTGCTCGCGCTCGTCGTTGCCCGACATCAGGCCGACCCCGCGCGCCTTGCCGAGCGCATCGAGCTCGTCGATGAACACGATGCACGGCGCGCTCTGCTGGGCCTGCTCGAAGAGATCGCGCACGCGCGCCGCGCCGACGCCGACGAACATCTCGACGAACGCCGAGCCGCTGATCGTGAAGAACGGCACCGCGGCCTCGCCAGCGACCGCGCGTGCCAGCAGCGTCTTGCCGGTGCCGGGCGCACCGACGATCAGCACGCCCTTCGGGATCTTGCCGCCGAGCCGCTGATAGCGTTCGGGATTGCGCAGGAACGCGACGATTTGCTGCAACTCGGCCTTCGCCTCGTCGATGCCCGCGATATCGTCGAACGTGATGCCGGTTTCCTTCTGCATATACACGCGGGCCCGGCTTTTTCCCATGCCGCTCAGATCCCGCATGCCGCCCGGCCTGCGCATCATGAAACTCCAGATCACGACGAAGCCGATCAACGGGAAGATCCATGTCGCGAGCGTCCCGATCCAGCCCGTATCCGGTGCGCCCCGGTAGCGAATCCCGGCAGTCGTCAGCGCGGCGACCAGGCCTTCGTCGCTCACCCGGTTCGTCGTGAAGCGCCACGGCGCTCCGGCCTTCTTCACCTCGGCCGCGTCGGACGCGGCCAGCGCCGCGCCGGCTTGCGGCATGCGCAGCGTGCCCGAGATCGACGACTGGCCGATCTCGAGATCGTCGACGAGCCGCACGTCCACCAGGTGATGAAAATCACTGTAGGAAATCGACGTCGCGGCCGGCTGATACATCAGCAACTGAATCGCCACCAGCACGGCGAACGCGATCGGGATCAGCAGCCCGGCGTAGTCGAATGATTTTTTCATGGGATCGAACCTGCCCGGCAGGCAACCGTCCGCTCACGCGGCGTCGCGCTTCCAGTACGCTCGCAGCATGTCTTCGCCGTCGCCATAGTGGATGGAGAGATCGCCGTGATGCGCGTGCAGCAATGCTTCCGCCAGGCGCCGGACCATGTGCGTGCCCGTCGTGCGGACGACGAGCGTATCGGCGGACTTCTCGATTTCCATGATGCGTTCGAGCGCGTGCTCGCTCGTCTCCAGATCGGCCTGGTGCTCGAGCAGCGCGAGAATCGTCGACCGGTGCGCGCGCAGGTACGCGCCGCGCAACACCAGCTCGCCCGCCGGCACGTTTTCCCGCATGCGCTTGCAGGCCGGGCATTCGAGCTGACGCCGATCCAGCGGCGTCGCATACCACGTCCAGCGGCCCGCGTCGCAGACGGCGCCGCAGCCTTCGCAGATCCGGTCGCCCCCGGGGCGCTTCGGTTCGCGGTAACTGTCCTTCGTATGCGGCTGCATGCGCTTGTCGCGGCGCAGGGTGTTTCGGCCGGGGCCGGTATGCGAACGGTTCATGGCTGCTTCTCCTGGTAGTGGACAGCACGGGCAAGCCGGTCAGGCAACGGTCAGCCGGTCGACAACCTCCCGGACCCCTCGCACCGACCCGGCCGCGCCGCACGCGGCGCGTCGTTCGGCCAGCGACGCGACCGTGCCCGTCAACGTGACGATGCCGTCGGCCGCTTCGATCGAAATTCCCGCGGATTCACGCTGCGCGCGACGCGCCAGCGCTTCGGCGATCCGTGCGCCGACGTCCGGCACCGTGTGGTCCGTACGCACCTGGATGCGGTTCGCCACGCCGACGACGCCGATCATCCGGCTCACCATGGCCTCCGCCGCGCGGCTCTGGAACGCATGGTCGACCTCGCCGTCGAGCGTCACGCAGCCGTGATCGACCTCGACGCGAATCTTGTGATCGCGCAACGCTTCCTGCCAGCCGAGCGCGAACGTGATCGCGATCGCCAGTTCCTGGTCCGCGCACGCGTTCTCCGGCGGGGTGACGTTCAGCTCGAGCACCAGCGCGCGTGCCCCGGCGACATGCAGCGCCGTTTTCTGCGCCTCGAGCTTCTGCGCCCAGCTGTCGACCGTGCCGCGCAACGTGACGATCCGGTCACGAACGTCGACGTCGATCCGGCGCGCGTCGATCGCCGGATTCCAGAACAGCGCCTGCTCGACATCCTGCTTGAGTGCTGCGTCTGACTTCATGTCGGTCTCCCGTCGGCCGGCGCCGATCGCGAAACCTGCGACCGGATGCGCACCGCACTGCAGCCAGCATCGCGCACGGCGGCGCCGGCGGCTTGACGAGGATCAATCAACGGCGGTCCTGAACAAATCGTCGGCGTCCGTCATCAATATCGGTGCGAAAGTTGCGAAATGATCGTGCTGCTCGACGAGCAGATTCGCCTGACGCACACGCAGGTGACGGCCGACGCGACGGTCGCGTTCTACGTCGCGCTCGGCGGCGGCTGGGGCGAAGCCGGCTGACGAGCGTGATGCACGGGCATTCGGCCAGATTCAGCCCGATTCAGCCTGTTCGGGTGACGACGTCGGGCCGCTGCCACGGCGGCAGTTCGGCCCAGCCGAGCGGCCCGTACACGGTGCCGCCGGCGGCCTCGATCGTTTCGACGAACGCGGCGAGCGTCGTCCCGGCTGGAACGGTCAGCGTCATCGCATCGATGAAATCCTCGCTGCGCAGCCATGGCGCCGCGCCGTGGTTGATCTGCTGGACGCTCCATGCGTGGCCGTGCCGCCCGGCCTCGGGCGGCAGCAGGCGCGGCGCATCGAACGCAACCCGCAGCAACTGCGCGCGCGAATCGCTGTACGGCGGCTTCGCGGCGTTCTGGTAGGGCACGTCCGCCCAACTCTCGCCGCATTGCTCGTCGAGCGGCAAGCAGGTAAACCACGCCCATGGCGAGCGCACGAAGCACAGCCGGTAAAGGCGCCCGGCGCCGTCCAGATTGGCGATCAGCGTCATGATGGATTCGTCCCCAAAGGCCCGAGTGATGCCCCGAGTGATGCGGTTACGCAGCGCGCACGGCATGCGCGGATAACGGGGTCATGACATCGGCATCGCATGCGCGCACAGGGTCACTATCCTGCCGCCGCCGGCGTCGAGGGTTGATCGTCGTCAAACGGCGCGAGCGGCGTGCCGCCCCGCCCCTGCAACTTGCCCGGCCGGCCACGGAATCCCGCAATTGCTGATTTCGGTCAACCGTCGCGCGCGCATTCGCGCTGTAATCGCCTTACCGTTCCATCGACTCCCGGCGAGGCGATCCATGAAACTGACTTTTCTCGGCGCGACCGAAACCGTGACCGGCTCGAAGTATCTGGTCGAGCACGGCGGCCGGCGCGTGCTGGTCGATTGCGGCCTGTTCCAGGGCACGAAGAACCTGCGGCTGCGCAACTGGCGAGCGCTGCCGCTCGCGCCCGACACGCTGGACGCGGTCGTGCTCACGCACGCGCATATCGATCACAGCGGCTATCTTCCGGTGCTGGTGCGCGAAGGGTATCGCGGGCCGGTGTACTGCACGGCGGCCACGGCCGAACTCTGCGACATCATGCTGCGCGACAGCGCGCGGCTGCAGGAAGAGGAAGCCGACTTCGCGAACCGGCACGGCTACTCGAAGCATCATCCGGCGCAACCGCTGTACACGCTGGACGACGCGCAGCGCGCGCTGCGCCTGCTGAAACCCGTCGCGTTCGACGAATGCACGTCGCTTGGCGGCGGCCTGTCGTTCCGCCTGCTGCCGGCCGGACATATCCTGGGCGCGGCGAGCGTCGTGATGCACTGGGACCACAAGGTGCTCGCGTTCTCGGGCGACCTCGGCCGCTATCACGATCCGATCATGCAGCCGCCGCGGCCACCCGCGCATGCGGACTACCTGGTGGTCGAATCGACGTACGGTGACCGGCTGCACCCGACGTCGGATCCCGAGAACGAGCTGGCCGCGCTGTTCGACAAGACCTTCGCGCGCGGCGGGGTCGTCGTGATGCCGTGCTTCACCGTCGGCCGCGCGCAGGAGATCCTGCACTACATCGCGCGGCTGAAGGCGTCCGGCCGCATGGCGCGCGTCCCGGTGTTTCTCGACAGCCCGATGGCGACGGACGTGACCGAGCTCTATCGCCACCATATCCTCGAACACCGGCTGACCGTGTCCGACGCGAACGCGCTCGGCCACGCGGCGACGATGATCCGGTCGGTCGAGCAGTCGAAGGCGATCGCCGAACACCATGGCCCGATGGTCATCATCGCCGGCAGCGGGATGGCAACGGGCGGGCGCGTGCTGCATCACCTGGCCCGCTATGCGCCCGATGCGCGCAACACGATCGCGCTGGTTGGCTACCAGGCCGCCGGCACGCGCGGCGCGGCGCTGGCCGCGCACGAGCCGACGGTGAAGATTCACGGCGAGTACGTCCGCGTGCGCGCGCAGGTCGAGTCGATCACGACGCTGTCGGCCCACGCCGACTACGAAGAGATTCTCAAGTGGCTCGGCACGATGCAGTGCGCGCCCGTGCAGACCTTCATCACGCATGGCGAACCCGCTGCCGCGGATGCGCTGCGTCGGCGCATCTCGGAGACGCTGCACTGGCCGTGCGAGGTGCCGATCTACGAGCAATGCGTCGATCTGGACAAAGTCGAAGACGAAGCCGGCGGCGCGCAGGAACCCGCCGCGCTGTCGTCGTGACTCACGGCGATGCCGGCGAATCGCTGAACGCGCGTGACGGGAAACCGGTGCAGCCACCGGCTCCCGTCACGCTTTGCGTGGCAATCAGCCCACTTCGATGATCACCTTCAGCGCGTGGGTTTGCGCGGCGCGCCCGAACGTGTCGTACGCGTGCTCCACCTCGTCGAGCGAGAACCGGTGCGTGATCAGGCGCTTCGGATCGAGGCGCCCGGCGCGCACGGTCTTCAGCAGCATCGGCGTGCTGACCGTGTCGACGAGCCGCGTCGTGATCGAGATGTTGCGATCCCACAGCTTCTCCAGGTGCAGGTCCGCCTTGACGCCATGTACGCCGACGTTGGCGACGACCCCGCCGGGCGCCACGAGCGACGTGCACATCTCGAACGTCGCCGGAATGCCGACCGCTTCGATCGCGCAATCCACGCCGACGCCGTCGGTCAGCTTCATCACTTCCGCCACCGGGTCGCCGGTGCGGCCGTCGAAGCAGTCGGTCGCGCCGAAGCGGCGTGCGATCTCGAGGCGGTTGCCGTCCGGGTCGATCATGATGATCCGCGCCGGCGAATAGAACTGCGCGGTCAGCAACGCGGCCAGCCCGATCGGCCCTGCGCCGACGATCGCGACCGAGCAGCCCGGCTGCACCCGGCCGTTGAGCACGCCGCATTCGAATCCGGTCGGCAGGATGTCGGACAGCATCACGAGCGCGTCCTCGTCCGCGCCTGCCGGAATCCGGTACAGGCTGGTCTGCGCGTGCGGGATGCGCACGTACTCGGCCTGCGTGCCGTCGATCCGGTTGCCGAGAATCCAGCCGCCCGTCGTGCAATGCGAATACAGCCCGCGGCGGCAATACTCGCAGCGGCCGCACGACGAGATGCAGGAAATCAGCACGTGATCGCCCGGCTTCAGCGAATCGACCGCGGCACCGACCTGCTCGACGACGCCCACGCCTTCGTGGCCGAGAATGCGGCCCGGTTCGCAGGTCGGCACGTCGCCCTTGAGGATGTGCAGATCGGTGCCGCAGATCGTCGTGCGCGTCACGCGGACGATCGCGTCGGTGGGCGACTGCAGTTCCGGCCTGGGCCGCTGTTCGAGCGTCTTGCGCCCGGGTCCGTGGTAAACGAGTGCTTTCATCTCGGTTCCTCCGTCGAGGGGCAATCGTCCTTTTCGTGCATGTATGGCGGTTTCGCGCTAAATTTCTTTACGAATCAATTGCTTGTCAAGATTCTGATTTCGCAAAACCGCGTCCTTCGGATGTGAAATCTGGCGCTTCAGCGTGATGTACCCGCCAAGACACAATCGTGCCCGATAGTCAGCCAGCGGCAGTTGGGCGTCGACCAGCGCCGTCAGTTCCGGCGGCTCCTAGTCCGCGAAGAAGGTAAGTGCAATTTCCTACATGAGCCCTGAGGTTATCGAAATATTCGCGCCTATCCACAAATCGATATAAACCGCCTGCTGCTCAGTTCCGTGCGGCAAACGCCTGATCGAACTGCCTGGCTCGCTGCACCTCGTCGCTATGCAAGTAGGTCGACGTCGTTGAGATCGATGCATGGCGCAGGTTGTCGCGCACCATGACCAGCTCGGCGCCCCGCGCCAGCGCGTGCGAGGCGTGCGTATGGCGCATCCAATGCGGGCTGGCTCGGCGCAACTTCTCCGCCGTCGCGGGCCGCTCGTCCTGGATCGCATCGGCGACCAGAACGAAGAACCGCCTCAGCACGCGCCAAAGCCGCGTGCTTTCGATGCCTGCGCCGTCCTCGTCGAGACTCGCGACGAGCGGCGTCGCCGGGTTCCAGCGCTCCGGCGTGACCGGCAGGCCCCGCTGTACGAGAGACTGGTCGAGTGCCGTGCGTGCAAGCGGTGGCAGCGCCACTTTTCCGCGCTTGCCGCCCTTGTCCAGCACGTGTAGCCAATGATCCCCGTGTTCGTCCCGGCGTATATCGGCGAGCGTCGCGCTGACCAGCTCGCTCGCGCGCAAGCCGGTTGCATAACCGAAGTCCATACAGAAACCGCACGCGCTGGGCGGCCGGCACGCTCCAGCCGTAGGACCATTCGAGGCCGTCGGCAACAGTGCGGATCAGCAGCCACTCGCCCTCGGAGAAACCGCGCGACACGTCCAGTCCCGCGCGCGGCGCGTGGCTCTTGACCTTGACGCCGGTGAACGGATTCGCCAGCACGTAGCGCTGCTCGATCAGCCAGCGAAATAGCGCCGACAGGACATTCAGTGCATACGCCGCCGATCGGGGCGCGAGTGCGCCGATGAACGGTCGCCATTCGACACTGCGCCGTGGCCGCGACGGCCCGACCCAGCGCTCGCGCGGCGTGGGCCGACCCTCTTATTGTCCTCCACTACCTTCTTGAATGCCCTGGAAACAAATACTGTCGAAGGTTTCTCTTTGAGCCTGAATATGTTAGCTCCTTGCACGCAATTTTCCAGAAGGACAATCTTATTGAATACCGTAGCAGTCGGATAAACCTTGAATTTAGACGACTCCAAGTCCACAGCGCCTTCAAGCACGGTGACCACATGAAATCCATGAATACCTTGGGTCGGCGCATCGACAGGCAACACCTCACCATTGTTCCTAAGGAGAGGTTCAAGAACTTCAAGAGCTTTCGAACTAAACATCAAAAACGGCGACAGCATGGTTTGGACATCGCTATCCTTCATTTTTCGAGGAATGCCCCAGGATAGCTTAATCACATCGTAACTTGGCCCAAACTGCTGACCACTATGGGCAGTAGCCTGGATCGCGATGCTCTTGTCGTGGGGAATCTCCCCACTCTCATCGACTTGAACTAACGCTTGATACGAATCAGCTTGCCTCAAGCCATAAATTCCATTCATATGCATACTCAGAAATGCAGCTCGTCGCCGACAGGGAAACACATCTGCAAGCCAAAGACGTGGAAACTGTCGCCGTTTGGCATGTCCCCTGTGACCTCGTCAACCTTGCGCGCTGCAAACCGACAGTCTATGAACGGGAATGTCCGGTCACAATACTGATCGCTGCCATTTGTCTTTAAAGTTGAGAAGCTCCTTCTTCTTTATTTTCCACACGCCATTTTTACACTTCAAGACGAATCGGAACTGGCTTTGCAGCCCATGCGCCTGCCGAATGATAAACACTGCCTCTCCATCCTCCATTTCCGCATGCTCCTCAACGTCGGAATCCGGATTATAAGTGGGCGGAGAAGTGCAGCCAAGGTCAATCAATCGTCCTTCGTACGCCTTATCGCGAAACGTCCATTGATCAAAAATCTCCATTAGTTTGTCGCGCGCTTCGTTGTCGACCGATTGGACATTTTGATTATTAGTCAATGCCTCTTGCTTCGTTTTGAAAAATTGATCCTCCCATCTATTCATTTCAAGCATAAACGATTTCAAGGTGTCACGCGCTCGTTCCAGTTCTTCAGTTGCCATTGCGAACCCTTAATTATTGAAGATTGCACTTATGATTTTCTGACCACCTTGCAGGACATCATAGGATATCTGCGTCGGCCGTGTTCCACCGTTGCCGTAGATGAATTGTATATCCACGTCAGCTGAGCCGACTCTCCTAACATACGCAGCCACCTGTCCTTCGAAATCCCTGAACGCACCCCGATTGATCCCCGGCAACTGAGGAAATACGCCATTTTTCCCGCCACTTCCTCCGAGAAGTTTCCCAAGAATGTGCCCGGCGTCGTCTGTTTGATTCCCCAATAATCGCGCCCATGCCCGCGACGATGCATTCGTGGCTGTTCCGGTGCCGAGGTCAGCGGCAGTGATTGTCGCAGTTGCACGTAAAGGCTGGCCCGCGGTGCCCCGTGAAACTGCTGGCGTAACACACCATCCCCACGGATCAATCCACGAGAGCGGGTTTGGTGCGTACGCATAGAGGTTGTCACTACCCAATAGCCCGATCGGATCGGGATTGACGAACCGCCCCACATCCGGATCATAGAACCGAAAGTTGTTGTAATGCAGGCCCGTGCTCTGATCGGCATACTGACCCGCGTAGCGGAGTGGTTGATCCGTCCGGGACGCGGTCAGTGAACGAGCCCCCTGCTCGACTTTGCCCCATGCCGTATATTGTCCGGCCCAAGCGAGTTCGCCGGCTTCGTCGGTGACTTCCAGCGGCGCCCCAACCAGATCGGTATGGAAGTAATAGATCCGTGCCGCGCGCTTCGCCGCATCGATCGCAGCAGCAGCCAGCGCCTCTGCGATCACCGCGTCGACGCGCGCGGCGGGCGAATAAGGCGCATCCGGACTGTACACGTAGCTACTAACACCGGTCTCGCGGACCTCTTGGGCCAGCCTCAGCCCTTCCCATACGAACCGCTTCGTCTCCTTTCGAAGCTTCACGCCGCGCACGTCGAACGACGTATCGGTCTTCGTGAGGCGCCGTCCGAGCGGATCGTACGCAAAGCGCGTTTCCACGATGCCCCGCGCGTCTTGCGTGCTCACTGCGATCAGCCGGCCCTGACCGTCGTACCTGAATCGCTGGGTCTGATTCGCGCCGCGCAGCTTCGTCGACAGGTTGCCGAACGGATCGTATTCGAAGCGCAGGTTCTGCCACATGCGCAGACGATTGCCCTCAACGTAGCCACGGCTTCTGCGCTGCACGTCGTCGAGCAGATTGCCCGCAGCATCCCATGCAAATTCTTCCAACTGTCGGTCGATGGTGTTCACTCGCCGAGTCAATTGCCCGGCCGGATCGTAGCTGTACTGGGTGTTGCCCCGCAGGTTGTCGCTCGTCTCGATCAGCTCGCCCGCGGCATCATATCCGTAGTTGCGCCAGAACTGGCCGCGTCCGCGGCCCAGCGCTTTGGGCTCGAAACCTGCCGACTGCCAGACTTTGCGACCGAGCGGGTCGTAAGCGGAGCGCTCAACCAGCCGACCCTGCGTGCGCGTGATCTCGCGATGCAGATCGTCGCGCTCGAAATCGCTTACTACCTGATCGCCGCACCGGATCTGATGCACGTGGCCCGAACCGTAGCGCAGCATCTGCAGCGTCTGCTCGTGCGGCAGTTCAAGCGTCGCCACATTGTCGAGCTCATCGAGCGTGTACCGTACGATCCCGTTGGCGCCGTGTTCCGCGACGAGGCGACCAGCCTTGTCGTACTCGAACTCGACCGTATCGGGCTCAATGCCGAGCGCGAACCCCGCGGCCGTCGGCACGCGCTCGACCTTCACCAGTCGGTCGCCCTTGTCGCGCTCGTAGCGAGTCACCTCGGTCGGCGTGTGCTGGACCTTCAGGTTGCCCATCCGGTCGCGTTCAAAGCGAATCGTGCGAGTCGGACGATTTGCCGTCGCGTATTCGTCCGGCACGCCGACAGTGTCCAGCGCCAACAACTCCCCTGCTTCACCATACCTGAAGCGGCGCTCCACGCCGTCCGGGCGCGTTTCCGCTGTAAGGCGCCCGCCAGCACTGTACGCGAACGTGTAGCGGGCATGCTCTCGCTGCAGCTCTCGAAGCCGCCCTTCGGCATCGTAGCGATAGCATGTTCGCCGGCCGGCTGGATCGATTGCTTCGACGAGCTGGCCGCGGCCATTGCGCAGTTTCTGTTGAATTCGTCCGCCGAGGCCAATGTGTCGCACCACCAGTCCGGCTGCGTCGTATTCGAAGTGCTCGGTGCTGCCGTCCGGATACGAGATGCGGCGCGGCTCGCCCGTTGGACGCATGTCGTACGTGATGCGCTGACCCAGTGCGTTCTCTTGCGCGAGTGGCACACCGAACGCATCGAAACTATTGCGTGTGGTTTTGCCCGAACAGTCCGTGTAGCTGACCAGCTCGCCGAGCCGATTCCATTCGAGTGTCTTGCGGCCGCCGCGCGCGTCGATATGCGCGATGGGCAGCACGGTCAGGCCCTTGGGGTACTCGTAGCGATTTTCGCGACCCAATGGATCCTGACTTGACAACAGGCGACCTTGCGGATCGTATTCAGCGCGCCACGCACCGCCATCGGGTCCGACAATCTCTACCGGCCGCATGCTGTTGCCGTCATAACGCGTACGAGTCGCGCGGCCGAGCGGATCAGTTTCGACCACGATCCGACCGGCGTCGTCGTATTCGAACTCAACCGTACGCTCGCCCGGCAGCATCAGCATCACCGGCATCCCAGCGTCGTTGTACTTGATCCGGTAGAGCCCACCGTCGAAATCGATGTATTCGACAACCTGGAATTGTGCGTCGTAGCGCCAGTGCGCGGTGCGGCCATCAGCATGGCGAACGCGGGTCTGCCGACCTTCGATGTCGTACTCGAACGTCCAGGCCTCGCCTTCGCTGGTGCGTGTCGCGACGACTCGCGGCTGTCCTTCGACCGTCGACCAAGCATAGCTCGACGTAAATCCCAGGGCATTCGCGTGGCTCACCATCAGGTCGTTGGCATAGGTGAACCGGCGAACCACCGCCCCGTTTGCATCCGTTACGGACGCCAACTGGCCGCTTTCATCGTACCCGTAGGCGACGACGGGCCTGCGCTCTTCACCGTGAACGAGCGTGATCGCGCCAAGGCGCCCGTACGCGGGCTCGTAATCGAGCACGGCCCGGAGCCCGCCGCAGGTCAGGATCTCGCTGACGCGGCCGCGGCTGTCGCGCTCGAACTGGCACCACTGCCCTGCCTGATCCTCTATGCGGCGCACCCCTGCGATGCGACCGGAATCGGGCTCATATCGACCGAAGTCGTAATACATCTCGCCAAGGTCGTGGAGGATATAGCGCCCATCCGGCGTGCAGGTCAGGTATTGCTGCTCGGCCTCGCTGAACGCCGCCTGTCCGGCGCGCAATATCGGGAATCCCGTCTCGCGTCCCTGTGCATCCGTGTACCAGAGACGTCCGTCGCGCGCATGAAGACGTAGCTCCCACGGCAAGACCCAGCCACGGCCGAGCGTTCCCGCGTACTCGAGGCTGCTCGAGTAGAACCGCTTGATCGCGACCGGCATCGGGCTCGGAATGACATAGTCGATTTCCGATTCGGCCAGCAGAACCTTTCGCCCAGTCGTGACGTCGATCGGGTTGCCGAACATCCCGCCGATCGCCCTGTTGATCGCCGGACCGGCGACGTAACGCCCGACCGCCTCGCCCAGCACGAAGCCGCCAATGAACTTGGCTGCGCAAGGCAGCACGGCGCGTGACAGGCCACCTGCAGCCTTGAGGAGCCCACCGAGACCGCCGACCAGGCCGGCCAGCGCAAACGCCCAATCCGTTGCGGTCCGAAGCCACGGCGGCACCTCGTCGGCGACAGGGAGGTAAGTCTGTGTCCCGCCGTGGAAAAAAGTATCGTGCGAGCCGTCGCCGATCGCGGCGCCGCAGGTGATCTTGTCGTCCTTGCGTGCCGCGGGCCGACCGTTGATGAAGATGTTCGTCGAGCCCTGGGCGACCAGAGGAATGGGATTGTGCTTGGTGCACGCCACGCCGCTCAGCGTTGCGTATGCGGCCGGTTTTCCGTTCACATAGACGTCGGACGAGCCCGTGACGATGTTGCCGGACGGCGAGCTGAACATCCGGCCGATCGCCTCTCCTAATGAGAGAAGCCCCTGCGCGCCGATACCGGCCGCCATGCCGGCGAGCAGCGCGACACCGAAACCGCATGTGAACGTAGCGAATGCTACGGCGGCGATAAGCGCGATTCCCAAGACAGCGCCGACGAGAAAGCCCGTGAGCGCACTGGTGTGCTCGATCGGGTCAGTGACACGCGCGGCTTCGTACATGGTTCATGTCCTTTCTTGTTGTTATGCTGTTGCCGGCTCGGCTGGCAGGTAGCCTTCGAGCCAATTCCGCCACAATGTATCCAACGTTTCGCCGAAGCTCTTCGCGCTCGAGGCCGTGAAAATCAGCACCCGACCTGGCGCCACGATGAACGCCGCTTGCCGTTGAAAGACCATCTTTGCGCCGTTGCGGTAGGCCGTGTCGATGCGCTCGCCGGGCATGGCGTCCGCTCCGGGCCCGAGCCGCTCGGCCTGACGTGAGAGCAGCCGATGGCCTTGCAAACGTGACTTGAGCATCGCCAGCTGTCGGTCGATGTAGGGCGAGAGGGTCTCGCCATCCTTGAGCCAGTCACGCGCGACGCTGAGGTTCGGTTGCGTCGCGAGGTCGACGGGGACGAACAGGTTGGTCGTACGATCCTCGAAGCCATCCGGCAGGACGATGCTGCCTTCGTGAATCCGGATGCGGTTGTCGGAATCGGTCATGCTTTATCTCGGAAAACGGGTTTCAGAAGTCGTCAGGGGCCATGGACGCACTGCCGCGCTTTCAATCGCCAAGTAGTGCGGCGGGAGCGTCACGGCGCAAACGCATGCTGCCCAGCAGCAACGCGATCTGCGCGATCGCCCACATGTAAAAAGCGATGCCAGGATTTCGGATTGGAGTGGCATCGGCTTCGTTGAAGTACCACTTCGTCGTCAGCAGCGAACAGAGCGCGCAGGCAACGGCCGCACCGGCGAACAAAGTCGCGCGCGCGTAACGGCGACGGACAAACTGGACGACGGCGACTATGTAAAGCGGATTTGCGAGCCACGACGGATTCAGCATCAGCAGGCCCAACCAGCCTTGCGCCAGAAGGGACATTCCAGTGAGCGGCGATTCCCTTTCGAAATGCATCGCGGGCAACAGCAGCGAGGCGACGTACAGCGCTATTGATGCCCACAACACGACCTCTCGCGGCACGCGCGGCAACGAATCGACGGCGCCTCTCATTCTCCGAATCCATTGCGACGGCCCGCCACCGATGACCGCACGCTCATTCCGTCTGACCGGCCGGCGTCACGACTTTTTCGCCGCGTGCGCGCATGGCTGTCCTCTGCGCTTTCGGATCGACTGGCGGCCATGGCGCGCCGGCCGCGACAATCTTGCGGCGGATATCGTCGATACGCGCACGTGCCGGCGAACCCGGCGCCGTGTGTTTCTCCAGCGTGGTCTGCAGGACCCAGCCGTAGGAAACGCCGAGCTGATTTGCAACCTTCGGGTCCGCGCCATGCGCAAGCAGATAATCGACGGCATCCCACTGTTGAAGCGATGTCGCGTCGAAGATGGCCGTCGCGCCGAGCGAATCACGGAGATTCACGTTCGCCTTGTGCTCGACCAGCAGCTTCAATTGCGGCAGGAGCTTGTTTTCGGCGACTTCGAAGATCATCGGCGTGTCGCCGCTTGGTCGCCAGTTCGGATCAAGACCGCCGTCCAGCAGCACGCGAAGCAGATTCGGCGTGTCAGCATGCAGCGCCGCATAGACGACCGTTCCCCCACTGGCCCCGACTGGCGCCTTGGAATCCGCGCCATTCTTGAGGAGCACCGAAATAATCTGGTAGCGGGTGTTCGACGCATCGTTCTTGACCGGCACGATTTCCTGTACGGCATACGACAGCAGCGTTGTATTCTTCGCGCCGGGCACATTCAGATCCGTCTTCGGCGCGAGTTGCTGCACGCGCGCAAGGTCTCCGTCATGAATGGCTTGAGCAAGCATGAGCTGTTGTCCCGAAAAAAATTCTTCCGGCGCGTAACGTTTAAAGCCAGTCATGTTCGTCCCTTGAGCTTGAGTGGGCCACCAGAACGGCGAACTCACTCCCACGAGTGCGGCAATGGCGCCGACGGTTATCGCTTTTTTGTATCGCATCAGTGTGATGAATTCAGTTGTGAAACCAGGTCCAGTTCGTCCTTCGCGACCTGCTGGTTCATCCCGGTCGTCACGTCGCCCATCATGTGACGACCAACAGTGGTAACGCTCTGGCCGTCGAGCGTGACGGGAGTACCCACCGCTTTGGGCATGAGTTGCGCAGTACCATCACTGATCGGCCCGAGCCTCCCTTCCTGGAGCCCCGTCAATATGTCGCCGTCGACTCGATAGGCCGTAATGTTGGTCGGTTGAACCGACCCGCCGTACTGCGCGACCGTTTCGGGATTCAAGCCGGCCGCGTTGAACGTGACAGCCGAGCCGCCGCTCGCCTCGGCCGCAGCGGAAGCCATCCCGCCGCCGAGCGAGTGACCGGTGAAATCGACGCCCGACGCCGCACCCGACTGCTCGAGGCGACTGCCGATTGTCACGGCCTTCCGATAGTACGGCGATTCGTCGCCGAGCCCTTGTGCCATGTTGTTGGTCATATCGTCGCCCAAGGGGTTGAGGCTCTGCGTTCCCTTGAACGCGATCGTTGGCTTCATGCTATCGCCGAAGACTTTGGGATCCGGCACATACATCTGCGAACCGAAGTTGCTACCGTCGATATGGAAGTTGTCGGGCTTGAGGCCGTATGCCTTCAGCGCCTCCGGATCGTTGGAGGCCATCTTCCACCCCGTCGGGGGAGGATCGTTCGGGTGGTAGACGTGATCGGCAAGCTTCGCCATCTGCTGCGCCTTGAGCGAACTCGCGAACTTCGCTGCGGCCGCACGCGTCTCCGGATCGGGGCTCGCAAGTCCCTCCGCGATCATCGCCTGCGCAGCTGCCCACTGCAGCGCAAGCGCCTGTTCGGGTGCTTGTGCGCTGCCCTGGTTCAGATGAATGACCGGCCCGTCGAGATAGATGCCGTTCGCATTGATCAGAATCGACGAAGCGCCATATGTCAATTTGATGCTGTCTGGCGTCATAACCACGACACTTTCGCCCACGCGATGCTCGATGCCGTCGCTAGCTTGGTGGCTCTGCATGCCGGGCCCCGCCTTGCTCGCGATCGCCTTCGTGTTGATGACGTTGGCAGTGGTATCACGGGTAAGCGCGATGGTTTCAGTCAGCCCGCCTTGCGCGATCTGCTTCGTTTCGCTGCCCTTGAGCAATGAAACGGAGCGCGCGCCGGCTTCAACCGTATGCGTTTCCGAATCCTTGATCACGGTCTTCATATCCTTCTGCGCGTGCAGAAAGACTTCCTGAGCACCATTCATGTCGGAAAACCGCAACTCGTTCGAGCCCTGCCCTTTGTGCGTCTGGCTCTTGATTCCCATCGTCTGGCCCGCCGCACCGTGGTATGGGTTGCCTTGCTCGCCGTTGAAGACGCGCCCCACGATCACGGGGTTATCAGGATCCCCTTGATTGAAGGAGACCAGGACTTCCTGTCCGATGCGCGGAATCGCAGCCGCGCCCCACCCGGCCCCCGCCCACGGCTGGGACACTCGAATCCACATCGAATCCGACCCGTCCATCTGACCACGACGATCCCACAAGAAGTGCAGCTTCACGCAACTGCCGTTCGTGTGGATCTGCTCACCCTTCGGGCCGACAACAATCGCCGACTGAGTGCCGTGGATCACAGGTTTCGGCGTGTTGCGGGGCGCACGGTACGGAATTTTCTTCGGCAGAAGCGCAAACGAGTTGCGGTACGGCATCTTCGCGGCGTGTTGGGTATAGTCGTTCACTGCCTCGTGCCGCACATGCAGGATCGCGTATTCCTGGTTGTTTGCCATCACCGGATGGTTCGCTACCGTCACACTGCCGGCAGTGGTCATCCGCCATGCATAGCCGCCGCCGGTATATCGATGCGCCTGCGCTTCCTCGGCCTGCATCGCGATGCGCGCGTAGCGATTTCCATCGTCGCCGTGGTCATACAGCGACTGATGCTCGAAACGTTCGGTCGCCTCGAGGCGCGCATGTCGCAACGTCTGCGGCTCGGCCTGTACGAGCATCAGAGGCGACGACGGATTCTGGTGGTTGAAATCCTGGAACGTGACCTTGCCGACGCCGAAACGCCGGCCTTCGTGCAACTGGTCAATGCCGTTGAATTCGCTCGCCTCGCTGTCCGCATACGGCACGCTCGTCAGTCCGTCGATCGAGCGAAACACGAAGTTCGTATCGCCGATCACGAGAATGTGTTTGTCCTTCTCGTAGCGGTGCGTCCAGATCAGACCTTCCTGCTCCATCAAACGCGCGCAGAAGTTGTAGTACGACTCCTGGTACATCACGATGTACTCAATGGGCTTCTGGGCGGTCCGGATGTCGAACTCGAAGTCGGTAAACCCGTGATCCTGGAAAATCTCGCTGAGGATCTCACGCGAAGTCTTGTTCTGGAAAATTCGACAGTCAGTCGAGCGCGTCAGGAACCAGAACCAGGGCACCACGGTCATGTGGTACTGCGTTACCCGCCCGGGATTGCCGGCGCGATCGAACGAGGCGACGTAGCCGTCGAAATAGCGGTTATTGTCGGCACCGCCCGACATCACGATGCGTTCGAGCGTCGATTGCCGCGCATCGTGATCGAGCCGCAGCTTGATTTGCTGGCCAATCAGATGATCCGGCGTCAGGTCATGCTGGTGCGACAGCAAATCGAGGTGAATTTCCGGCAAGCGGTTAACGTGTTCGTCGATGACCGCGGCGCCGACCAATAACACGTCGGGCCCGAGCGGAGACTCGATCGTCACGTACCGGTTCAGCTGCGTCAGGCGAGCGACGCCGCCCGTCGCATTATTAAGCGCGTCCGCAATCGCAGCGGGCGTCTTGTTCATCAACGAGAAACCGGTCTGCGCCAGCTGAACCGCGCGCTGCACGGTGTCCAGATGGCCGGCGACGCCGGCGAGCGGGCCGATTTGGCCAGCCACGGTGGATGCGATCGGGCCGGCAAGGCCGCCGAGCGCACTCAGCGAGCCCAACGAATTCCCTCCGAAACCGCTCGGAATACCGCCATTCGGGGCGAAACTCATTCTTGTTCCTTTCTTCTCGTCTCAGGTTCTGCCCCGGCCGACTGGCAGCCTGAGGCCACGCTACTGTAGGACAAGTTCCGACAAGGCGAAAGATACTCGAAACACAACCTTTCAATTTCCCTTCTTTTCGGACTACGCCATCAAACCGGGGCCTGCACGCCTGGACAAGGTCCGCCGTGTCGCAACGTCGCGCCGGTATTGGCCGACTGCAGCATGATTTGCACGAAGCTGGTGGTCGGCACGTAGGACGCGAAAAGTCGGTCCAAGACGCGCCCCAACCCGTCGAGGCTGAACTGGGCCATGCGCTGTTCGTCGATCACGAGCGAGATCTCCAGTCCCTGGGCAAACGCGGAAGCGGGTTTGCCGGGCATCCAGCGTCGCACGCGCTCGACCGATAGTGAGACCAGCGCGTCGAATCGGCGGCCGGCGTCGGGAGCGGCCATCGCAAAACGAGTGCACATCCGCTTGAACTGTGGGAGACCATCAGCGTTGAGCCGTATTGCCTGCGGAACGAGCCAGGACAGCAGCTCCCACAGCTCGCCGTTGCGGAATGTCGGCGCACGGCTCGGACTCGGCGCGTCTAATAGCGAGATGTCGATACCCGTGTCGCCGTTGCGCGGTGCCAGTTGCAGCTCGCGGATACCGGCCAGATCGCCATTCGTGCAAGACAGTGTGACATTGATCTGCCGCTGCCCCTCGGGAGCGGCCGGTTCACAATTTGGGCCCACCAGCGCCAGTTCGAGGCCTCGCAGTGCGTCGTCGGTCGCGGCCGCTGTCGATTTCGGCAAGGCCTCCTGACCCGGCTTCAGCGGCCCGGACGCCGCTTTCGGCGCGCGTCGGGCTTCGTCGCGCAGCAGCATCCAGTACACGCCGGCCGTCGCGTCGACGGCGTGCTGCAGCGACTCAAACCGCGGGAGGATCAAGGAGCCGTGTGCGGTGAGCTGACGAACCTGATCAACCGACCAAACTTCGGCTTTCGCCATCGCCTCGAGCGCCAGCGGCTTAAGCGCGTAGTACGCCAGACCCGCCCGGGTTTCGATCGGTTCGGCGTCGCTGGAGAACAGGTTGATCACCGGAGTACAGAACGGCTGGAGATTCTCGGCCGAGACCGCCGCCAGCCGCTGGGAGCGATGTGATTCCGGATGAATACCGGTCACGGCCAGATGAAACGTTATCCGTCGGGCTGCACCTGCCTTCCGTTTCAAGCGAGCGAGATTCAGATCAAGACAGTCGAAGCGAGCCGGGAAAGCGCAGTACTCCATGAGCAGATGAAACGGCGCCACCGAACCGTCGCGAGGCATCGGAAGCAGCGCATCGGCGTCGTCGAAACCGCCGGCCGTGAGAGGCATGTCCACCCGGGTCCAGCGACCATTGCCGTCGAACTCGACGAATGCGCGCGCCGCGTGCAGCAGGATACCATCGGCCAGTGCCGCGACAACATCCCTTGTACCGGCCATATGCAATCGCAATACGTCCGGCGCGATTGTGAAAAGCGCCGCTGGCGACGTGAGTTCCAGCGTGAAGGAAAAAAGGCCGGTGGTGTCTGGCGGCAGGCTCGCTTGCATCGGCGCCACCGCCGATGTCGTGTAGTGTGCGGCCGAAACGGCCAGCGGCACCAGCGTGATATCCGCGGCGGCACGGAACACTTGCCGAGCGACCGGCGTCAGCAGTTGGGTGCCGCGTGGAATAACACGCGGTTCAGTCTGTTCGGTCGCGCCGTTAAGGGAAAATCGTGCGATCGCGCAGGACGGAAACGGACGTAGGAACGCGCCATGGAGCGTCTCGAGCAGGCCATGCGTAAATGCAGGTACATCGTCCTCGAGCCGAATGTCGTGCTGCGCGGACATCAACGCGAACGACTGCAGGAGCCGCTCGACGTGCGGATCTTCCGAATGCTCCCCAGTGATTGCTAGGCGAGCCGCGATCTTGGGGTAACGCCGCGCGAACGGTTGCATCGAACGGCGCAAGAGCGCCATCTCGCGTTCAAAATGCGGCAGCAGGTCCTCAGGTTCGATAGCCATACGCGTTTCGCGTCACCACACTGATCATGCGGCGACACGGTCCGAAAATGAGACTGGGCGATCCAGCGTGTGGCCGCTGGCCCGCAGAAAAACGAGTTGGATGGCGACGCCCGCACGGTGATCGCGCCGGAAACGCTCGTTGATCGCGTCCACGTCGCTGTCGCTCAGCGCGAAGTAACGCTCGACGTCGAACTCCGACAGTCGCGCGGGCAAGCGATCCTGCCCCACATACCGAAATTCCAGGCCTGGCATCAAGTGCCTCCCGTCACGGTCGCAATGGGAAATTGCGGGCAGGTAGCTTACCGCAGATCATGGTCGGAACTGCCGACGAGAGTCGGAATCTGCCGTGAAGCCTTGCTACATAAGGCTTTCAGGCGAAACCGCCAGATTTTGCACGAAAAGGACGATTACCCCGTTGAAAGGGTGCCCGGCTGGTTGGCCTGCGCTAGCAAGGCCGCGAGCGCGCAGGACGCGACCCGGGCCGCGACACTGTCGGCGCGGCTCGTCAGCACGATCGGCACGCGCGCGCCCACGACGATGCCCGCGTTCGCGGCACCGCCCAGGTATTCGAGCTGTTTGGCGAGCATGTTGCCCGCTTCGATATCGGGCACGACCAGGATGTCGGCGCGGCCGGCAACCGGAGAATCGATTCCCTTGTCGCGCGCGGCCCGCTGCGAGATCGCGTTGTCGAACGCGAGCGGGCCGTCGACGATCGCCCCGGTGATCTGGCCGCGCTCGGCCATCTTCGCGAGTGCCGCCGCGTCGAGCGTCGAACGCATCGCCGGATTGACGGTCTCGACCGCGCACAGCACGGCCACGCGCGGGCACGCGACGCCCAGCGCGTGCGCGACGTCGATCGCGTTCTGCGTGATGGCCGCCTTCTGCGCGAGATCCGGCGCGATGTTTACCGCCGCGTCGGTCAGGATGAACGGCCGCCGGTAGGCCGGCGTCTCGATCAGGAAACAGTGAGACATGCGCTTGTCCGTGCGCAGGCCGGAGCCCGCGGCGACAACCGCGCCCATCAGCTCGTCCGTATGCAGGCTGCCCTTCATCAGCGCGCCGGCGCGGCCGGACGTGGCGAGTTCCACCGCGCGGGCCGCCGCCGCATGGCTGTGCGGTACGTCGTCGATCGTCCATTTCGCCAGATCGACGCCCGCCTCGTCCGCCAGGCGCAATACCTTCTGTCGCGGCGCGACGATCAGCGGCTCGATCGAGGCCCCCAACGGCGAAGCGTCGATCGCGGCAAGCGCGACAAGACTGGCCATGTCGCACGGGTGGACGACGGCCACCGTGAGCGGCGGCGCATGGCACGCACGCGCGATCAGTTCGGGCAGCTCACCATTCGCGCGCGGCAACAGGCCGGGCAGGCACGCGCCTTCGGGCGGGTCCGGAAGCAGGCCGCTGTTCATGTCTGAAGCACGTAGCTGCCGGGCGCCGCAGCGAACCCGGCGGCCGGCACGCGTGCCGGCACGTCGCCCGACGAATGCGCGCGCAGCCAGTCGCGCCAGCACGTCCACCACGATCCGTCGACGGCGGGCGTTTCGCTCAGGAAGTCGTGCCGGCTGCGGTAGGGCGCGCCCGGCTCGCGCGTCGCGCAGCGATAGTGGCGCCCCGGATGGCCGGGCTCCGACACGATGCCGGCATTGTGGCCGCCGGACGTCAGCACGAACGTCAGCGCGTGGTGCGTGAGCAGATGGAGCTTGTAGACCGAATGCCACGGCGACACGTGATCGCGCTCGGTGCCGACCACGAACGTCGGCACGTCGAGATCCGACAGCGCGACCGGCCGCCCGTCGACGCAGTAGCGGCCGGCCGCGAGATCGTTGTCGAGAAAGAGCCGCGTCAGGTATTCCGTATGCATGCGATACGGCATGCGCGTGGTGTCCGCATTCCACGACATCAGGTCGTTCGGCTTCGTGCGCGTGCCGAGCAGGTATTCGCTCATCATCCGCGACCAGATCAGGTCGCGCGCGTTCAGCAGTTCGAACGCGGCGGACATCTGCGCGCCGTCCAGGTAGCCCTGCCGCCACATCAGCGCGTCGAGTGCGGACAGTTCGCTGGCGTCGATGAACAGGCCCAGTTCGCCGGGTTCGCTGAAATCGGTCTGGGCCGCCAGCAGCGTAACGGAGCGCAATGCGTCGTGTTGCCGCCCGTCGCGCGCGAGCGCCGCCGCGCCGATCGCCAGCAGCGTGCCGCCGAGGCAATAGCCGACCGCATGGGCGGCTTCGCCGCAGATCGACCGCGCGGCATCGAGCGCCGCCATGCAGCCGTCACGCAGATAATCGTCGAGCCCGAGCTCGCGCGCATCCGCGCCCGGATTGCGCCACGACACGGCAAACACCGTGTAGCCGGAATCGACGAGGAAGCGGATCAGCGAATTGTGCGGCTGCAGGTCGAGAATGTAGTACTTCATGATCCACGACGGCACGATCAGGATCGGCTCGCGGGCAACGTCGGCCGTCGTCGGGTCGTATTGCAGCAACTCGCACAGCGCGTTGCGCCAGACGACGCGGCCCGGCGTGATCGCCACGTCGCGGCCCGGCAGATAGGCACGCGCGTCGCGGGCCCGCGTGCCGCTCGTGCGATCGAGCCACGCGTTCGCGTCGTCCAGCCAGTGCCGGAAGCCGGCCGCGAGATTCGCGCCGCCGCTACGCATCGTCGCATCGAGCACGACCGGGTTGGTCGCCAGGAAATTGCCCGGCGAGCACGCGTCGAGCCACTGTCGCGCGGCGAACCCGACCAGTTCCTCATGGTGCCGTTCGACGCCCGGTACGCCGCGCGTCGCGTCGCGCCACCAGCGCTGGATCGACAGGAAGCCGTCGCGATACGCGCGAAACGGCCAGCCGTCCCACGCGGGCGCGGCGAAACGCGGATCGGCCTCACCGGCATGCACGGCGAGGCCGCTCGTGTCCGCGTCGTCGGCGTCGTCCTCGCGCCGGCTTGCCGCCGGTGCAATGGCAGCCAGCCACGCCTGCGTCGCGAGCTCGAAGCATTTCCCGGGCGCCACCGCCAGATGCGTGCTCCAGTCGAACATCGCCAGCGCCAGCGACACGGGCGACAGCCCGAACGTCATCACCGCCACGTTCGCATGCGCGGCGCGGTTCCATTGCTCGGCAGGCGTTGTACCGGCTTGCGCGCATTCGGTCGCGCCCGACTCGGGCTCACCCGCGCCCGACGGCCGTATCGATTCGTGCCCGTCCGGCCCGGATGTGACGAACGCTTCCATCAGAATTTGCTCCGAGAAACCCCGCCCTTTCCCCAAGGAGACTTCCGTCGGGGCGTATGGCGGGGCGTGGCGTGGGAAGGCGTCAACGCATGTGCATCCCGCCGTTGATGTCGAACTCCGCGCCGGTCGCGAAAGCACCCGCGTCCGAGCACAAAAAGGCCACGAGTTCGGCGATTTCTCCCGGGTCGCCAAGACGACCGACCGGAATCTGCGGCAGGATCTTCGTGTCGAGCACCTCCTTCGGCACCGACTCGAGCATCGCGGTCGCCAGATAGCCGGGCGCAACCGTGTTCACCGTCACGCCGTGGCGAGCAAGCTCGAGCGCCAGCGCCTTCGTGAAGCCATGAATGCCGGCTTTCGCGGCCGCGTAGTTCGCCTGCCCGTATGCGCCGCGCGAACCGTTCACGGAGCCGATGTTCACAATCCGCCCGAAACCGGCTTCGATCATGCCCGGCACGAACGGCTTCGTCATGTTGAACATGCCGTCGAGGTTGGTGCGCAACACCGCATCCCACATGCTCTTGGTCATCTTCACGAAGGTCGCGTCGTGCGTGATGCCGGCGTTGTTGACGAGCACGTCGACACGCCCGAACTCGGCCAGCACGTGTGCCGCGCAGTGCTGGCACGAATCGTAATCGGCCACGTCGACCTCGAACGCATGGAATGTCCGGCCCGCTTCGCGTTCGCGCGTGAGCCACGTCGCGACGTGGTCGTTGCGTTCCGTGTGCGACACCGCCACCGTCATGCCGGCATCGTGCAGACGCCGGCTGAGCGCGGCGCCGAGGCCGCCCATCCCGCCCGTCACGAACGCGACACGCTTAGCGCACATCGTCGGTCTCCCGTGCGCCGGTCATGCCGTTCAGGCGGCGGCCGGCAGCCGGCGCGCCGTCGTTTGCGCCTGCCGCGTCCTCGATCCCGCGCTCCAGTGCCGCCATCCAGTCTGCCCACGGCATGCTGGCTTCGTTCACCACGGCCAGCCGTCCCAGATCGGGCAGCCAGTCGGTCTGATAACGCGACAGCGCACCTGCGCCGTATTCGCGCAACCAGGTGCGCCATACTCCCGCGCTCTCGTACTGCGCACGCATGCACAGCTCGGCGGCATCCTGCCAGAGCGCGACGCTCGCGATCGCGTAGTCGCGCATCGTCTGCCGGGTCGCTTCGCCGAAGGCCGTCCATTCTCGCGTTTCCGCGAGCGCCTGCTGCATGTGGCACACCGCGACGCGGTCCCGTTCAATGCGGCGCCCTGCCAGCGCATGCCATTCATGCTGCCAGTCGCGGTTCAGCGCGACCATGCGCAGCGCGAAATCGCAGCCCGCGCGGCAAAGGTCATTCGGTGTCGTCAAAGCGTACGTGCTCATCGGCTTTCCTCCTTCGATCCGATCCATCGGTTGGCATCCCGCCTCATGCCGCCTGCCCATGACCGGCATCGCGACCGCATCACTTTGCGGCCACCGCGCACGGCAGCCGTTGATCTGAGTCAAGCGCGCGGAAACCCTGCTTCGTAGACTGGATTGCACTGGCGGATCACCCGTCGATGGAGCGATTCCGATGAGCTACAAGAGCATAGTCGTGCACCTCGATACGAGCGCCCGGGCGCATTCGCGTCTCGAGTTCGCGTTGCGCCTCGCCCGGCGCTTCGGTGCGCATCTGACCGGCCTGTTCGCGGTCTACACGCCCGAACCGCATTCGTTCTACGTGATGGCAGGGTCCGCCGATTACTTCCGCGAGCGCCGCGAGCAGCGCGACGAACGGCTGGCCGCGCTGGAACGCCTGTTCCATGCGGAGACCGCTCGCGCCAAAGTGCCGGCTGCGTGGGTTCGTGCGGACGAGCGCGCCAATACGGCCGTGCCGCATGCCGCACGCCTTGCCGATCTCGTGATTGCCGGCCAGAGCGACCCGAACGACCCCGAGACCTATATCGACGACCAGTTTCCGGAGAACCTCGTGTTATCAGCCGGCCGTCCGGTGCTCTTCGTGCCGTACGCCGGCGAATTCCCGTCGATCGGCGAACGGGTGTTCGTCGCATGGGACGGCAGCCGGGAAGCGGCCCGCGCCGCGCACGACGCGATTCCGTTTCTCGAACATGCGAAGCGCACGACGGTCGCCGCGGTGGTCGACGGCGATTCGGAAGCGGCGACCACGCGCATTCCAGCCGCCGATGCCGCGCTGATGCTGGCGCGCCATGCACGCGACGTGACCGTGCTCGACATCGATACCGGCGACGGCCCGGCGGTCGGCGACACGTTGCTGTCGCGCGCCTATGAAACGGGTTCCGACCTGCTCGTGATGGGCGCCTACGGCCATCCGCGCTGGCGCGAGCTGGTGATGGGCGGCGCCACGCGCACGGTGCTGGCGTCGATGACGCTGCCGGTGCTGATGTCGCACTGAGCCGGCCGATGCGTACGCTCGCGCTGCTCGTCGTCAATGCCGGCTCGTCGAGCGTGAAGTTCGCGATCTTTGCGTATCCGCCGCACGGCGATCCCGTGCGGCGGCCGCTGCACGACGGCGAGGCGGTCACGGCCGGCAACGGCGTGTCGATCCGCTTCGATGCCGATCCGGAGGGCGCGCTGCCGCTCGTCACGGGCGATCCCTACCGTGCCGTGCTCGCGCAGATCGCGATGTGGATTCGCGTGCGGTTGCCGCACATCACGCTGGGCGCGATCGCGCATCGCGTCGTGCACGGCGGCGCGCGGTACGTGGAGCCGGTGATCGTCGACGCTGAAGTGATGGACGCGCTGCGCACGCTGACGCCGCTCGCGCCGCTGCAGCAGCCGCACAGCCTGGATGCGATCGACGCGCTGCGCGACGCGTTTCCGGACGTCACGCAAATCGCCGTGTTCGACACGGCGTTTCATCGCACGCTGCCGCGTGTCGAGCAACTGCTGCCGTTGCCGCACGCGTGGTTCGACCAGGGCGTGCGCCGCTACGGATTCCATGGCCTGTCGTACGAATACCTGGCCGTCGCGCTCGACGAGTCGTTCGGCTCGCGTGCGCATGGTCGCGTGATCGCCGCCCATCTCGGCAGCGGCGCGAGCCTGTGCGCGATGCGCGACTGCCGCAGCGTCGCGACGACGATGGGCTTCTCCGCGCTCGACGGACTGATGATGAGCACCCGCTGCGGGACGCTCGACCCCGGCGTCGTACTGCACCTGCTCGAGGCCGGGAAGCTGTCGGGCGACGCACTGGGGCACATGCTCTATCACGAGTCGGGACTCAAGGGCGTGTCGGGTGCGTCAGGCGACCCGCGTGTGCTGCTCGCGTGCGAGGCGGCCGGCGATACGCTCGCGCGCGACGGGCTGGCGCTGTACGTCCATCGCATCGTGCGCGAAACCGGCGCGCTGACCGCCCTGCTCGGCGGCCTCGACATGCTGGTCTTCACGGCCGGCATCGGCGAACACTCGGCGCAGTTGCGCGAGCGGATCTGCGCGTCGCTCGGCTGGCTCGGCATCGCGCTCGACGCGCAGGCGAACGCCGCCCATGCGCATGTCGTGTCGTCTGCGTCGAGCGCGGTCACGGTGGTCGTCGAGCCGACCAACGAAGCATGGGCCGCGGCGCGTGCCGCGGTGCGCGTGCTGCGCGGCAACCGCGACGCTTGATCCAGATCAGCGCGATCGGCGCGCGCGCGCCGATGATGATTTCATCGACATCCGTTCAAGGGAAACGCCATGTACTCGAACATTCTGGTTGCGCTCGACGGCAGCGATACGTCGTCCCGCGCACTCGACGCCGCGCTGAACCTCGCGTCGGAGACGGGTGCTCGGCTGACTCCGGTCTACGTCGTCGATTTCCTGGTGCCGGCCTACGACACGTACGGATACGATCCGTCGATCCTGATCGACGCATTCCGCGAGGAAGGGCTGCGCGTCACGGAGGATGCGGCCAGGCGCATGAAAGCCCGCGACGTGGCCGGCACGCCGCAGATCTCCAACGTCGCGCCGGCGGGTGAAGATGTCGCGCAACGGATCGCAAGTTTCGCCGGCGAGATCAACGCCGACCTGATCGTGATCGGCACGCACGGCCGGCGCGGCTTTCGCCGCGTCGTTCTCGGCAGCGTGGCCGAGCGCGTGCTGCGCCATGCCACGTGTCCGGTCCTGATGATTCCGGCGAGCTGCGCAGCGAAAGCGCCCGCCGAAACCACCGCGGCATCAACCGAAAAGGAGCCGTCATGAGCTACAAGACCCTGCTCGTCCATCTCGACGACAGCGAGCGCTGCAAGACGCGCGTCGACCTCGCGCTCGAACTCGCGGGACGCTGGAATGCCCACCTGATCGGCCTCTACTTGGTCTGCCAGGACCTGTTGGAGCCGTTGCGGCGGCCCGACGAACCGCTGAAGCTGGCCGTCTACGAACGCCTGTGCGAACAGCGGCGCAAGGAAGCGGAAGAAAGATTCCTGATGGCCGCCGAACGCGCCGGCCGCAGCGTCGAATGGCAGGCGCCGACCGGCGAAGCGACCGCCGCCGCGGTCCTGCATGCGCGCCACGCCGACCTGCTGGTGCTCGGCCAGGAGGATCCCGACGACCGTATGACCTATGTGGCCCGCCATTTCGTCGAGGATGTCGTGATGGGCAGCGGACGTCCGGCGATCGTCGTGCCCTACGCGGGCGACGTGCGCACGCTCGGCGAGAACGTGCTGATCGGCTGGGACGGCGGGCGCGAGGCCGCGCGTGTGATGTCCGATGCGCTGCCGCTGCTCGCCCGCGCGCGCTTCGTCAACGTCGAGACGGTCTCCCGCGGGCATCCCGATCCGGACAAGACGCCGGCGGGCGTCGATGTCGCCGCGTATCTCGAGCGGCACGGCATTCGCGCGTCGTTTTCCACCACGCCGCGCGAACGGTCGGTGAGCGTGGGCGCGACGCTGCTGAACCGGGTGACCGACCTGCATGCGGACCTGCTGGTGATGGGCCTGTACAGTCATGCCCGCATGCACGAACGCGTGCTGGGCGGTGCGACGCGCACGATCCTCGAGACGATGACGGTGCCGGTCCTGCTGTCCCACTGAGCAAGTGAAAACGGGCAGCCGCGTGCGGCTGCCCGTTTCTCGCGAAGCCTCGCCGCCACGACCGTCACAACATGCCGGCGCACGCGCCCGGCCCCTCCCGTACGACCAGCACCGGCCGGTCCGCGATGCGCACCAGCGATTCGGCGACGCTGCCGAGCAACGCACGGCGCACGCCGCGACGACCATGCGTGCCCATCACGATCAGGTCCGCATCGCATTCGGCGGCGGCGCGCGCCAGCACGTCCGATATATCCTGGCCGCACGCGTCGATCGTTTGCGCGATGCCGCGCACGCCGGATAGCTGAAACGCTGTTTCCGCGTCCGAGACCGCGATCGCGGCCTTGTCCGCGTCCAGCCCGGCCGGGTCGCGCTGGTCGATATAGCCGCTGTCGACGTCGGCCAGCCGGGGCGCATCCGATACCACGCACATCGCGATGACCAGGCTGCCCGATTCGCGGGCGAGCGAAATCGCCTCGTCGAGCGCGAGCCGTGCACCGCGGCTGCCGTCGAGCGCCGCGAAGATCCTTTGGTACATGATGCCTCCCTGCCGTCGTCCGGGGTCGATGGGTTCGTCAAGCCAGTCTGATCCCGGCGCGCGCCGTTCCATTGACACGGGTCAAGCGCGCGCGGCGCCGCCCGTCCGCATCGGTCCCGATTGGCGAGCGTCGATAGAACGCGCACAATTCGGGCAACATCGCAGTTCCGGCCCGTCCCGCTTTTCGTGCCTCGCGTCCGGCCCGCCGCCAGCCGGCCGCCGACGAGATTCGTCAGGATGAACGGCAATGACAGTGCATGCGCCCTCCTTCAAGGCCGAACCTGCCCCCCAACGGATTCGGCCCGCCCGACACGCAGCGATGGCCGCGCTGCTGACGCTGGCGCTCGGCCTGACTGCCACGTTTGCGGCATCCCGATTGCTGCAGGACGCGGCCCAGCAAGCCGCCCACGCACGGTTCGAGCAAACCGCGACACTCGCGACGGCCGACCTGCGGCGCAGCCTGCTCGGCGCTGCTGCCATATTGCGCGGCGCGCGCGGCTTCGCGTCGACACTGGCGCCGCCGCAATCGGGGGCCGCATGGCGCGGCTATCTCGCGAGTCTCAATCTGGACGGTTTGCAATCGCCCGTCCGCAGCCTCGGAAGAATCGAGCCCAGCGCCGCGATCGACGATCAATCGACGCTGCAGGCGCTGCAGCGGGCGACAGAAACCGGCAAGGTCGCGCTGGCTGCGAACGCGATCCAGGACAGCACCGGTGCGACGATCGCCCGGACGGAACTGACGCTCTACTTGCCGATTTATGCGAATGCTGAAGACGCGGCTTGGTCCGGGCCCCGGCACGCGCGCGCGACCGGATATGTTTACGCGTCGCTGAATCCGGAGCGTCTCGTCGGTTCGTCCGTACTCGATCGGCTGCGTATGGAAATCCTGGCCGACAATCCGGCGGCCCCCGTGTTTTCCGGCGGCTTCGGCGGCGGCGACGCGTCCTCCGACGGACGCGACCTGTTCAGGCGAATCGATTCGCTGACGTTCGGCGGCACGCCGCTCGCGCTGCGCTACAGCGCGCCGCGTGCCGCCCTGTCCGGCGCCGCGATGGCCGTGCTGCTGACCGGCGTCGCGCTGTCGCTGACGCTGGCCGCGCTCGTGCGGCAGGTCGTCTCGAAGCGCTCGCTCGCCGGTATGCACGGCGGCGACAGCCCGCCCACCGAGGCGCGGATGATGGCCATCATCCGGTCATCGATGGAGGCCATCATTACCGTCGACGAAAACCAGACGATCGTGATCTTCAACCCGGCCGCCGAACGCGTGTTCGGCGTCTCCGCGATGGAGGCGATCGGTGCGCCGCTCGCCCGCTTCATCCCCGAGCGCTTTCGCGCCGCGCATTCGAAGCACGTCGAGCAGTTCGGCGTGACGGGCGTGTCGGAGCGGCAGATGGGGCGGCAACGCGTGCTGTTCGGCTTGCGCGGCGACGGCACCGAGTTTCCGATCGAAGCGTCGATCTCGCAGATCCGCGACGGCACAAGCAAGCTGTATACGGTCATGCTGCGCGACGTCACCGAGCGGGTGCGCGCGGAAAACGCGCTCAAGCAGTCGCGCGAGGAACTGCGCGACCTGTCCGCCAACCTGCAGAAGGTGCGGGAGGAAGAGAAAACGCGGATTGCACGCGAACTGCACGACGACCTCGGTCAGCAGCTCACCGCGCTCAAGATGGACCTCTCCGCCGTCGAACTGGGGCTCGCGGGCGTGGTCGCCCCCCATACCGGCGTGCGCGAGCAGTTGAGCGGCATGCATCGCCTGATCGATTCGACCGTTGCATCGGTCCGGCGCATCGCGGCCGATCTGCGGCCGGTGATGCTCGACGACCTCGGTCTCGTCCCGGCGATCGAATGGCTGGCGAACGATTTCACGCGCCGCTACAGGATCACGGTCGACCGCGACATCGTCCCCGTCGATACCGCGTTCACCCACGCCGGCGCGACCACGCTGTTCCGCATCGTGCAGGAGGCGCTGAACAATGTCGCGCGGCACGCCGACGCGACGCACGTGACGCTCGCCTTGAAAGTCGAAGACGGCTACTGCATGCTGCGCATCGCGGACAACGGTCACGGCGCGCCGGAAGACGGCCGCGACGTGCGCGATCGCCCGTCGTTCGGGCTGATCGGCATCCGTGAGCGCGCGCACATGCTCGACGGGACGGTAACGATCGACAACCGGCCGGGAGCGGGATTCACGATCACCGTGGCGCTGCCGCTTCACGCCATCCAGCAAGGAGATGTGCTGTCATGATCAGGGTACTCATCGCCGACGACCACGCCCTCGTCCGGGACGGCCTGCGGCACATCCTGCAGAACGCCAGCGGTTTCGACGTCGTCGGCGAGGCGCAGGACAGTGCTTCGACGATCGCGCTCGTGCGCGACACGCACGCGAACGTGCTCGTGCTCGACCTGTCGATGCCCGGCCGCAACGGCGTCGAACTCATCAAGCAGATCAAGGACGAGAAGCCGGCACTGCATATCCTCGTGCTGACGATGCATGCCGAGCAGCAATATGCGGTGCGCGCGTTCCGCGCGGGCGCGTCCGGCTACATGACCAAGGAAAGCGCGAGCGCCGAACTGGTCGCGGCACTCACCAAGATCGCGGCCGGCGGCGTCTACGTCAGCCTGACCATGGCCGAGCAATTCGCGCAGAGCCTGAACGAGCCGACCGATCTCCTGCCGCACCAGCGGCTGTCGGACCGCGAGTTCGACGTCTTCCGGCGCGTGACGACCGGCGAGTCGATTTCCGAAATCGCGCAGGCGCTCTGCGTGAGCGTCAAGACCGTCAGCACATACAAGACGCGGATCCTCGAAAAGATGCAGATGCCGAACGACACGGCACTCGTGCGCTACGCGATGCGCCACAAGCTGTTCGACGACCCGGACGAGCTCTGACGGCGGCATCGGGCGCGGTCGAGCCCCCGCGCCCGCCCGGATTTCCCGAACGCATCGGTGACGCCGGCCACGCCGGGGCGGCGGCAACCCGCCCGCCGCCGGTGCCCGGCGCACGTCGGCGACGATCGCGACAAGTTGTCGCGCCCCTGTAGGAAACCTCCTACAACACTTCCATCTCACCTACCGCAACTTCAATTCCGGCTGATTTTCTTGACGTCGCGCAACATCCATACTGCATCTCAAGAAAAGCAAACAAGCGTGCCTCCCGGAGCAAAGGCAGCATCACGGAAGAGATCGGCGTATCGGTCTCCCTGCGCGTCCGATGGGGCTTTCCCGACAGGAAGGCGGCAGAGACCAAGGCCGCCGGTACAACGGTCAGCGCGACCCCGCCCGACGGCGCACCGCCGCTGCCCCGAACTGGAGCCGATCATGCAAAGCAGTGCCGAAGTCTCGACGACCATGCCGTCACGCCCGTTCATCCCGTTGCATCGCGTCGAGCCTGCAGACCAGCCGAAGCGCGCCGCATCCCGCTGTTCGACGTGCGCACTGCGTACCGTCTGCATGCCGCCCGATCTTTCGCCTGACGATTTCGAGCGCGTCGACGCGATGATCTGCACGACGCGCCACGTCCGGCGCGGCGAAACCCTGTTTCGCGCGGGCGATACGTTCAACAGCATCTATGCCGTGAGAACCGGGTCGTTCAAGACCATCGTGATGCATCGCGACGGCGACGAGCAGATCACCGGCTTCCAGATCGTCGGCGAATCGCTCGGGCTCGACGGCGTGCACACCGGGCACCACAACGGCGACGCGATCGCGCTCGAGGACAGCACGGTCTGCATCATCCCGTTCGGCCAGCTCGAGCAGATGTGCCGCGAAGTGCGACCGATGCAGCACCACGTGTACCAGATGATGAGCGGCGAGATCGTGCGCGAATCCTCCCAGATGCTGTTGCTCGGCACGATGACCGCCGAGCAGCGCGTGGCCGCGTTCCTGCTGAATCTCTCGTCGCGCTTCAAGGCGCGCGGCTACTCGGCTGCCGAATTCGTGCTGCGGATGACGCGCGACGAGATCGGCGAATATCTCGGGATGAAGCTCGAAACGGTCAGCCGCATGCTGTCGAAGTTCCAGCACAAGGGGCTCGTCGCGGCGCAGGGCAAGCAGATCCGGATCGTCGATTCGGAAGGCCTCCGGCAGATCTGATCGTGCCGCGGGAGCGTCGGGGCGATCAGCCGCGCATGCCCAGCACGGCGGCCCCCGACACGCGCCCGCCGCGCAAGTCGTCGAGTGCGCGGTTCGCGTCGGTCAGTGCGTAGCGCACGGCCTCGACCTGCAGCGGCATAGCGGCGGCGATCCGCATGAATTCGACCGCATCCGCGCGCGTCAGGTTGGCCACCGACGCGATGCGGCGCTCGCCCCACAGCCACGCATACGGAAAGCCCGGGATGTCGCTCATGTGAATGCCGCCGCACACGACGATCCCGCCTTTGTCGACCGCACGGAGCGCGGCCGGCACCAGTGCACCCACCGGCGCGAAGATCAGCGCGGCATCGAGCGGCTCGGGCGGCGCTTCGTCGCTGCCGCCGGCCCATGCGGCACCCAGTGACAGCGCGAGCTGCTGCGCGACCGTATCGCCGGGCTTCGTCAACGCAAATACCTTGCGCCCTTCGCCATGCGCGACCTGCGCGACGAGATGGGCTGCGGCACCAAAGCCGTAGATCCCGATGCGTCGGGCGTCGCCCGCCATGCGCAAGGTTCGATAGCCGATCAGGCCGGCGCACAGCAACGGCGCGGCCTCCAGATCGGAATAGCGCTGCGGCAGATGCACGCAATAGCGATGATCGGCGACCGCGCACTCGGCATAGCCGCCGTCGATCGTATAGCCGGTAAATCGCGGGTTGTCGCAGAGGTTTTCGCGGCCGGATGTGCAATACGCGCAATGCCCGCACGTCGAGCCGAGCCACGGAATACCCACCCGGTCGCCGATGGCAAAGCCGGTCACGCCTGCGCCCGGTTCGCGCACCGTTCCGACGATCTCATGCCCCGGAATCAGCGGCAGCTTCGGCTGCGCAAGCTCGCCGTCGACCACGTGGAGATCGGTCCGGCATACGCCGCACGCGTGTACGTCGATCAGCAACTGGCCCGCCGCGGGCGCCGGATCCGGCACGTGCGCCTCGCGCAAATGCGGCGTCGTGCCGTCAAACATCATCGCAAGCATGCTCGCCTCCCCGCGCGATCGCTGTCGCGCGCTTCGCTTCCAGGGCTGATCGTCGCGCATGGCGCGCGCACCGCCCGGTGACGCGCGCTTGATGTGGGTCAACGGCCGCCGGACGGTTGCTGACACGATGAAGTGGCGTGACGCCGCCAGCGCGGCGACCTGGAGACGATCAAATGATATCCGTTCCCCCACTTGCCGCAAGCGCCCATCCCGGCCTTCACCTGAGGTCGCTGCTGGGCTATGCGGTGCTGGCTCCGTCCAGCCACAATTCCCAGCCGTGGCGCTTCCTCGTCAACGGCACCACGATTTCGGTCTGTGCGGACCGCGTTCGCGCGTTGCCCGTGGTCGATCCGTTCGATCGCGAGCTGATCATCAGCTGCGGGGCGGCGTTGCTCAATCTGCGTGTCGCGCTCAATCATGCCGGGCTCGCCCACACGATCAGCACGTTTCCGTCCGAAGTCGACCCCGATCTCCTTGCACTCGTCCGGGTTTGCGACGACGGCTATTCCGACGCGTCCCTCGGTGCGCTGTTCGATGCGATTCCGGAGCGCGTCACGACGCGCGCGCCGTTCGAATCGAGCCCCGTGCCCGAAGACCTCCAGCGCGAGCTGATCGCGGCCGGCGTCGCGGAAGGTGCCGACATCGCGTGCGTCGACTCGATCGCGCACCGCGCACGCGTCGCGGAGCTCGTTGCGGAGGCGGATCGTCAGCAGTTCGCCGACCCGCGCTTCCGGCGCGAGCTGGCGAGCTGGATCGATCCGCGCCGGCACGACGACGGCATGCCGGCATTCGCGGCCGGCGTGCCGGCGTTGCTCGATTTCGCGGCGCCGGTCGTGACGACGGCGGTACGGACCTTCGATCTCGGCAACGGGCTCGCCGCGCTGCATCACCAGCTCGTCGGCGCATCGCCGTTGATCGTATGCATCGCGACCGTGCGCGACGATCGCGAAGCGTGGCTCGCCGCCGGCCAGGCACTGGAGCGGATCCTGCTCGTCGCGACGCGCGCGGGCTATACGGCGTCATACCTGAACCAGCCGATCGAGACGGCCGGGCTGCGCGCCCACCTGTGCCACATGCTCGGGCTGCGCGGCGAGCCGCAGTTGCTGCTGCGCGTCGGGCGCGGCCCGCACACGCCGCATTCGCCGCGTCGCCCGCTCGACGACGTGATCTCCTTCTCCTGATCTCGACAAGGAAACGAACATGAGCATCCTGCGTTGCGCCGCCTTCTGCGCGATGACCGCGATGGCCGCGACGGCCGGCATGGCCGGCATGGCCGCCGCGCAGACGGCCGTGCCCGAGCCGACCGACCTCGTCAACGCGCAGCACTGCATGTTCTGCCATACGAGCGACATGACGTTCCTCGGGCCGTCATTCCACGAGATTGCGCAACGGTATCGCGGCGATCCGAATGCCGGCGCGGAACTGGAGCGCAAGCTGCGCGTCGGCGGGCGCGTGCACTGGGGCGACACGCCGATGCCGTCGGCGATCGATCGCGGCGGGCCGCTGTCCCCCGACGACGCGCATCAGCTCGTGCAATGGGTGTTGAGCCAGTGAGCCGCGCGCGTCCCGTCCATTCATGTCGACCCTGACCAAACGCGTGCCCGCCGGCACGGCGCGAGACGTCGCGACGATCGCGAAGGCGCGCGGCAAACGGCCCGCCACGCGGCCGGATGCCATCGTCGGCAACGACGGTAGCCGACGCATCCCGCGTCGCACGCGACGCGTCGCCAAAAAACCAACCTGCTCGACTGCCGATGAGGATGCGGCGCTGCTGCGGCGCGCGGGCATGCGAGGCATCCGGCTGCAACTCGACTACTGGAAAGCCGAAGAGCGCCTGCAGAACGAACGCATCGGCCATGCGGTCGTGATCTACGGCAGCACGCGCATCGTTGCGCCGTCCGTCGCGAATGCGCGGCTGGACGAAGCGAATCGCCTGCTCGCCGAGCGCCCGCACGACGCGGGCCGGCGCCGCGCCGTCGCGGCCGCCAGCCGGCTCGTCGAGCACAGTGGGTATTACCGGGCCGCGCGCGAATTCGGGCGCATCGTCGCGCATGCCGACCGCTGCACCCGCACTGCGCGGCTCGCGATCGTGACGGGCGGCGGCCCCGGCATCATGGAAGCCGCCAACCGCGGCGCCTACGAGCGCGGCGCACCGAGCATCGGCTTCAATATCGAGCTGCCGCGCGAACAGGCGCCGAATCCGTACCTCACGCCCGATCTCTGCTTCCGGTTTCACTACTTTGCGATCCGCAAGCTGCACCTGCTCGAGCGCGCGAAGGCGGCCGTCTTTTTCCCCGGCGGCTACGGCACGTTCGACGAGCTGTTCGAGGTGCTGACGCTGCTGCAGACGCGCAAGATCGCGCCGTTGCCGGTCATCCTCGTCGGCGAGGCGTACTGGCGCCGCGCGGTCGACCTGGCGTTTCTCGCGGACGAAGGGATGATCGACCGCCGCGACCTGGAGCTGTTCACGTATTGCGAATCCGCCGCGCAGATCTGGCACGCGATCGGAAGCTGGTATGCGCAGCGTCGCGAACGCATGCCGGCACGCTGCGATCCTGCTTCGAAGCGTCGCGCCGTGTAGGAATCCGCCGACGGCATCTGCACGATTCCTACCGCAGCTTCGGGCAAGGCTGATTGAATCGCCCCGTGACGGCGACGATACTGAAATCACCAAGAACGGTTGCACGACCAACCGATCGCAGGCACGAGGAGAGACGTCATGTCACACGCCAGCTACCGCACCGACCCGGACGATCCGTCCGGCGCAGCCACACTCGACACGCAGGCACTCGTCGCACTCGCTCGCGACGCCGGCATGCTCGTGATACTCGACGGCCAGATCGGGCGCGAGCGGTACGAAAGCGTGACGGGATCGATCGCCACGCTGGCCCGCTTCGCCCAGGCGCTGCAGTTGTCGGTGCTCAAGGCCGCGTGACGCCGAGTGTGGCCGTGCCGCGACGCGGCGGCAGGCTCCGCTCGACGGCATCGGCCACGGCGTCTGACGCGATGGTCACGCGCGTACCGTCGTCCCGTACGTCTGTCGACACCGGCTGCATCCATATGAACGCGCGCTGGCCGGAGCGCGTCCTGCCTTTCACCCGGATTGCTCCCGGATGAGACTGCGATGAACCGGCCCCTTTCCGGACGGATCGCCCGCATGCTGCCGGGCGTCGCGCTGCTCGTGAACTACCGGCGTGCGTGGCTTTCGCGCGACCTGTACGCGGGGATCGCGCTGTCGGCCGTGCTGGTGCCGGTCGGCATGAGCTACGCGCAGGCGGCCGGGCTGCCCGCCATCACCGGGCTCTATGCGTCGATCGCCGCATTGCTCGCCTATGCCCTGCTCGGCCCGAGCCGGATCCTCGTCCTCGGTCCGGATTCCGCGCTCGCGGCACTGATCGCGGGCGCCATCGCGCCGCTCGCCGACCACGACCCGCAGCGCGCGATCGCGCTGTCCGGCGCGCTGGCGCTGTCGGCCGGCACGCTCTGCATCCTGCTCGGTGCGCTCGGCCTCGGCTTCGTTACCGATCTGCTGTCGCGCCCGATCCAGTACGGTTACCTGAACGGCATCGCGATCGCGCTCGCGCTCGGGCGGCTGCCCGAGCTGCTCGGCATGCCGGTATCGGGTGGCGATGTGTTTTCCAGCGTTCCACGTGTCGTGCATGCGTTCGTCGACGGTCGATTTTCCGTCGATGCCGGCCTGCTCGGCATCGCCGTGCTTGCTGCCATCTTCCTGATGCAACGCGCGATGCCGCGCCGGCCCGGCGTATTGATCGCCGTGCTGGCGGCTACGCTCGTCGCTCGCCTCGCGCCCTTGCACGGGATCGCGACGGTCGGCGCGTTGCCGGCCGGCATGCCTGCCCCGCATCTTCCGGTCGTCTCGCTCGCCGACGTGAGCGCGCTCGCGTCCGGCGCGATCGCCGTCGCGCTGGTGTCGTTCGCGGACATCAGCATGCTGTCGCGCGCGCTGTCCGCACGGGCGGGCGATACGCCAGAGCGCAACCAGGAGCTGATCGCACTGGGCGCGGCCAATCTGCTGGCCGGCGTGACGCAAGGCTGCGCGGTCAGCAGCAGCGCGTCGCGCACACCGGTCGCGATTGCCGCCGGCGCGCAAAGCCAGGTCGCGAATCTCGTCGCGGCCGCGTGCATCGCCATACTGCTCATTGCCGCGCCGGCGCTGCTGACGTTCGTTCCGCGCACGGCGCTGGCCGCGGTCGTGATCTACGCGGCGTTCGGCATCGCCGACGTCCGCAGCGTCGTGCGGCTGTACCGGATGCGCCGCGGCGAATGCCTGATTTCGGTGCTGTGCTTCGCCGGCGTGATCGGCCTGGGGGTCGTGCCCGGCATCCTGCTCGCCAGCGCATTGTCGCTGCTGTCGTTCGTGTGGCGGGCCTGGCATCCGTACGACGCGGTGCTGGGCCGGCTGACAGGCGTGCGCGGCTATCACGACATCGCGCGGCATCCGGACGCGGCGCAAACGCCCGGGCTCGTGCTGTTCCGCTGGGATGCGCCGCTCTTCTATGCGAACGTCGAGATCTTCTGCGAGCATCTGCACGCCGCGATCGCGCGATCGGCGAGCCCGGTCACGCGCATCGTGGTCGCCGCCGAGCCCGTCACCGACATCGACGTGAGCGCCGCGGATCGGCTCGTCGCGCTGCACGACGAGCTCGCGGAACGCGGCATCGCCATGAATTTCGCGGAAATGAAGGGGCCGGTGAAGGATCGCCTGCGCGCTTACGGCCTGTTCGACGTGTTCGGCGCCACCAGTTTCTTTCCGACCGTGACCGATGCGGTCGCCCGTCACGTTCGACGGCCGCGACGGCATGCGCGTACCTGCAAGAGAAAGCGTGCGTCGCGCCGGCGCGTCTCGCGCAAGACGCACAAGACGACGCGGTAGACCGCCGGCGCACGAATCGATGCGACAGCCCCGCCGCATCGCGTGCCGGAACCGAGGCCGTCGTCGACGCGACCGGCCCGCGGCACCCTTCGGTTCAGACCGTAAAGGTGTTCGACTTCTTCATCTCGATCCACGTCATCCCGACGCGCAGCCCGTCGATCGCGGCTTCGCGCTCGGTTGCATGGGTTCTGCTATGCGCGAACGTCCGCTCGCATGCGCCGTCCGGCGACTTGTGCGTCACGTGGATCCGGCAGCGGAAGCCGCCCGCTTCGGCCGCGACCGTCTCGATCGCGACCGACCAGTCCGCTTCGTGAAGTTCGCCCGAAAGTGTCATCTGACTCCCCTCCTGGAGCCGCGCGGGCGGCCCATCCATCTGCCGCCAGCCGGATTCACTCGACCACCAGGTCGTCGACGACGGCGCGCACGCCGCGCGCCGACCACGCCGCACCGCGCACGGCCTTGCGCTCGGAAAACGAGCCGACCTTGCCGGACAGCCGCACGGTGCCGTCGTGCACGTCGATCGCGATGTGCTTCGCCTCGCGCTCCGCGTGACGCATGATCGCGCGCTTGATGTTGCCGCCGATGTCGTCCGCGCCGACCGCCCCCTGTACCGCGATGTGATCGGTCACGCCCGTCACGCTGCGCATCTGCGAGATCGAGCGCACGGCCAGGTGGCTCTGGTACGCCCAGTCGACCTTGCCTGACAGCGTGATCCAGCCGCGTTCGACCTGCACCTTGACCGCATCGTCATGCAGGCCGACCGTCCAGTGCAGGACCGAACGCACCGCTTTCGCGATGTCCTCGTCGGTACGCACGTCGTCGTCCGGCAGGTGCACGGTCATGTCGACGACGAGCGCCTTGACGCCCGCCACGCGGTTCGCCGCGCGCTCGATCGCCAGCTTCTCCGCATAGCTCGGCGGGTGCCCCGAAAGCGTCACGATCCGGTCGGCCACTTCGATACCGATACGCGTTGCATCGATCGACGGGTCGGATTCCAGTTCATCCTGAACGTCCTGCTTCAACTGCTTGTCGGTTTTCATCGTCTGCTCTCCTGTGAGCCGCGGCACGCCTGTTCGCCCGTCGTCCGATCAGCTGATCGTGAGCTTCTTCTGCCCGACCGGCGCCTTCTTCGGCAGTGTCAGCGACAGCACGCCGTCCTGATACGTCGCCGTCGCGTTCGCCTCGTCGATTTCCGCGGAAAGCGAGAACGACCGGCTGATCGAGCCGCTGTAGCGCTCGCGCCGAATCACGCGCTCGCCATCCTTCTGCTCGTTGTTGCGCTCGATCTTCGCGTTGATCGATACGGTGCCGCCCTTCACTTCGACATCGATGTCCTCCTTCGCGACGCCGGGCAGCTCCGCGTTGACCTTGTAGGCGTCGTCGCTTTCCGTCACGTCGATCTTCATCGACGCCAGATCGGGTTCGCCTGCAAGCGTCATGCCGCGCAGCGGCCTGAACAGCCCCTGGAACAGGTCGGAAACGGGTTCCATCGAAAACGGATCGTAACGCGTCATGTTGCTCATGGTTCGTACTCCTTCAGCAGTTGACGTTCGGCCGCCGCCTTCGCCCCGACGACGACGGACGCGATGAAGATCGGAGGCGCGGCACCGCGTGCCGCGCAAGGGACGAATAACCTTTCGGAGTCCAGCGTACCCGTGTGCACCGGCACGCGCTTGATGCGTGTCAAGGGCGACGGGCGCTCACGTGCAGAACCGGAAATAGCCGCTGTGAAGCAGGATCGGCCGTCCGCCGACTTCCTCGAGCAGGCAGCGCGCCGCACGTTCGATGGCGGGACGATGACGCGCAAAGGCGTCGACGAGGTCCTGCTCGCGAGGCGACGCCGCGCGGAAGTGATCTTCCAGCGCTTCCGCGGTGATCGCGCAGCGCACGCGCTGACCTTCGACGAGCGCCGGAAAGCTCAACGCGGGATCGAGGCCGTAATACGTCGGGTGTTCGGAAGGAAACGAGATTTGCATGATGATCACCTGGGCAGGTGACGCGGCAGCGACACTAGGCCGCCGCGACGGTGGCGCGCGCGGCATCCTCGCCGCGCACGAGCAGGACCGGGCAACTCGATGCGCGGAGGAAGCGTTCGGCAACACTGCCGAGCACCAGTCGCCGGACACCGCGCCGACCATGCGTGCCGACCACGGCCAGATCGATCGAACGGTCAACGACGTATTGCTGCAGGCGCTCCGCGACGTCCTGACCGAAATCGGTCTCGATGATTTCCGTCTCGCCGTTGACCGCCGCGCGCGAGATCGTCCGGTCGGCATCCCGCAGTATCGCCGCGCCATGCTGCCGGATCTCGTCGAGCAAGGCTTCGGGCTCCATGCGGCCGCCGTAAGCGAACAGGGTCGATTTGTCGACGACGAAAACGGCAAACAGACGCGCGCCGCATGACCTGGCCATCCTGAGACCTTCGTCGAGCGCTCGTTGCGCGCAAGGACTGCCGTCCGTTGCGACCATGATATTCGTGTACATGCGAACCTCGCTGAATGAACGGGCCGATTGCGGCGTCCGGATTCGTTTCCATCATCGGCACTCGCCGCAGGCGCGCGTTGACCGAGGTCAACGGTTTGGAACCGCATCGAAATCGGCCCGCGACCCCACGGACGGCCATCGCCCCGTGCTGGCCGAAGCCGCGTGCCGTGATCCGGGCAACCGAGAGGTGAGAGGCTGCATGGTCGAGGTGCGGCAGCATTTGCCGTTAGCGGGGCGGGTTCTCGTACGACTGGAAACCGTTCTCGATCTCGAGGATTTTCCTGGCGCACGCATCGTATTGCCACCCCGGGCCGCCATCGCTGCCGTACATGCCCTTGCACATCGCCTTGAGCCGGATCACCGAGCCGCCGTCGCCCGACGCCGCGCGCGATGCCCAGAGATAGACTTCCCCCGCCAGATGCGGTTGCGCCGTTTCGATCAGGTCGGCACTCGCGCGCGTGATTCGGGTTGACGAACGGGCTTCGACGTAGCGCCGCGTGCGGCTCCACGCACGATCGCATTCCGCCGGCGTCGAACACGGCAGCGACGCGGCCTGACGCGCAGCAAGCAGTTGCGTTTCCGTCGACCTGAATGCCCCGGTTCGGTCTGCCCCGGCACATGCGCCCAACGCGAGCAGCACACCGACCATCAACACACGTTGCTTCATCGTGAATGCCTCGTCAGGCCGTGAGTTCCGCCCGCAATCGAGCGGCGTGACCGCGCCCGACGTCAATCCCGCGCGTCGCGACGCGCATGCCGCGCGCGGTCACGGGCCTGAAACCGACTGTATTGCCGCCGTGGCAAGCACGGTTGACCTGCGTCAAGCGTCCTCCTGTGTGGCCGGCTTGATTCGTATCAAGCCGGCACGCGCGCTGCTCGGCTGCAATAGAGTCCGTCGAATCGGCGATCCGTGGCTTGCCGCACCGATCCGCGACATCGAGCAGGCGAGAACGTGCCGTTCTCGTTCGAATCCAACCCGCGGGGCGCGGCAACGCGGACGTGCGCCCCGTCCGACCGATCCTTTCATCATGTCCCGAACGCCTCACGTACCGTTCGCGCTGGGCCGCGCAAATGCACGGCGACAGGCGATGCAGTTCGAGCGCGCGTTGAATCGGCCCGCCACCTATCCGCACCCCGCAGGCTGCATCGAGCGGATCGAGACCCATCTGTCCGTCGTCTATCTGGCCGGGCGTTACGCGTACAAGCGCATCAAGCCCGTGCGCTTCGCGTTCGTCGACCTCGTGCAGCCTGCGCAGCGGCGCTGCTGCGCGCTCGCGGAGTGCACGCTCAATCGCCCGTTCGCCGGCCCGCTGTACCTGGGCGTCTGGCCGCTCGTCGCACGCGGCCGGCGATGTGCGTTCGATGCGCCGGTGCGGACCGGCGGGCGCCGGTATCGGCAGCAGACGACACCGGGCGAGTACGTGGTGCGCATGCGCCGGTTCGACGCGCGTGCGATGCTGTCGATTCGCAGCGCGTCGCACGACGAAGGGCTGGCGGATGCGGACGCCCTCGCCGATACGCTGGCCCGCCATCATCTGCACGCGCCGCGCCGTGCGCCGCGCGGTCATTCCGGCAGCGCGGCGAGCGTCGCCGCCCAATGCCGGCCCTTGCTCGACACGCTCGACGCCGCCGTGCCGGCTGAAGCCGCACTGCGCGCGTGGTACGAAGCCGAGTTGACCCGCATCGCACCGCTGCTTGCGGATCGGCATGCGCACGGTTTCGTGCGCGCATGCCACGGCGATCTGCATCTCGACAACATCGTCCGCTGGCGCAACCGGATCCTGATGTTCGACTGCATCGAATTCAACGACGCGCTGCGCTGGGTCGACGTGGCGAGCGATCTCGCGTTCGCGTTGATGGATTTCTCCGCCCACGGACGCGACGATTGCGCCCACCGCCTTCTTTCCGGTTGGCTGGCACGCACGGGCGACCATGCGGCACTGGGCGTGCTGCCGTGCTACTTCGTCTATCGGGCGCTGGTGCGCGCGCTGACCGCGCGACTGCGCGGTGACGAAGCGGCGCGCGCCCGCTATCTGCGCATTGCGTCGGCCATGGCTCATGCTCGACGCGATGCGCGACCGGTGCTGCTTCTGTGTCATGGAATGTCCGGCTCGGGCAAATCGCTGGCCAGCCGCGCGCTGGCCGAGCGACTCGGTGCGATCCGGCTGTCCAGCGACGTCGAGCGCAAGCGTTGTGCCGGTGTACCCGGCGAAACCCGTCTGTCCCGCGATGCCTATTCGGACACCGCAATCGACCGGATCTACGCAACCCTGCTTTCCGAGGCCGGCGTGGTCCTCGACAGCGGCTACACCGCGATCGTCGATGCGACGTTCCTGCGCGAACGCAACCGCACGGCGTTCCTCTCGCTCGCTGCACGGCTCGGCGTGCGCGTCGCGATGCTCGATTTCGCCGCCAGCCAGGCGACGCTTGCCGCGCGTGTCGCGGCGCGGGCAGCACGCGGGGGCGATCCCTCCGATGCCGACACCGCCGTGCTGGCCCGACAGATCGAGCATGCCGACCCGCTGACCGGACCGGAAACGGCTATCGCGATTCGTTTCGACACCGATTGCGATGCCGCGGCGTACGGAAGCCGCGCATTCTGGGCGCCGTTGCTCGCCGCGTTGCGTACGTAATCGCGACGTGCGCGTCGTGGGCAAGCGGCCCGGCCGCCCGCGCCGGGCGCCGCCGCACCGTCACGCGCGAAAACGCTGCTCCTCGATCTGCTGCAGCTTGCCGACTTCGACGACGCCGCCGAGCAGCCCCGCCGGCGACAGCGAGATGGCCGGGGAATGCGCCACCGTCAGCGGGCCGGCCATCTGGAGCGCGCAGATGCCATCGGCATCGCCGTTGAACACGTCAAAGCGCGTCATGATGCGCGACGCCCGATGGCCGCATGAGTCGGGGCAGCCATGTCATGGAACGTCTCCCTTTCAGCCTGTTGGCGTTCGCCTCGTGTCGCGCTTTCGGCGAGCGTGACAGGCGCCGCGCGGCGGCCTCGCCGCTCGGCGTGATCGCGCGGCCGTCCGGGGTACGGGCATCGCTCATGCCGCCTGCTGCCCCGCGTGCCCGCCCCACTGCGCGGCGAGTGCCGCCAGCGCCGGGGAAATCAGCGGCTGCAGCGGCATGACGGGCGCCAGCGCACGCATGGGATCGGGCAGCGTGGACAGTTCTCGCAATGCGTGAGTGCGGCTCTCGCCGAGCGTGGGGGCCGCAAACCGCGTTCCTGCGACCATCACGGGCCGCAACAAAGGCGTTCCGTCGATGCGCTCGCCTTCGAGACCGACGCAGTCGGCGGTGATGCGCCCATCCGCGTCGTATTGCCGGAACACCTGCTTGCGGCCCGGCAGCGTCGCCTTGCCCTCGGAGCGCTTGCAGCGTGCCCGGCCTGCATACTCGACGAGCTTGTACGCGCAGTCGAAGCACGGTGCGTCCGCCGATGTGCTCATCTGCGTGCCGATTCCGAAGCCGTCGATCGGGGCGTGCTGGCGGACGAGTTCCTGCAGCCGCATTTCGTCGAGATTGCCGCTCGCGAAGATCGTCGCGTCGGTCAGGCCGCCGCGATCGAGAATCGCGCGAACGTTGCATGCATGCGCCGCCAGATCGCCGCTGTCGATCCGGACGCCCTTGATGCGCACGTTGTCGGGCGCGAGCCGCCGCGCAAGCTCGACGACCTTGTGCGCCGCGCGCTCCGTATCGTAGGTATCGATCAGCAGCATCGCGTTATCCGGCTGCGATCGCGCGAAGTGCTCGAACGCGAGCGCTTCGTCGTCGTGTGCCTGGACGTAGGAATGCGCCATCGTGCCGTACACCGGAATACCGTAACGCAAGCCGGCGAGCAGGGTCGCCGTGCCGGAAAATCCCGCCAGGTAGCTGGCACGCGCGGACAGCATCGCCGCCTGCGCACCATGGGCGCGCCGCAGCCCGAAGTCGACCAGCAACCTGCCATGCGCGACGAGCGTGGCCCGCGCGGCCTTGCTTGCGACCAGCGTTGCGTAATGGAGCAGGTTCATCACGCGACTCTCGACGAACTGCGCCTCGCGAAGCGGCGCCGTGATCCGCAGTATCGGTTCGTCGGCGAAGAACACCGTGCCTTCCGGCATCGCGTCGACGGTGCCCGTGAAGCGGAAACCGGCGAGCGACGCGAGGAAATCCGCGCGAAAGCGCCCGGTTGCGGCCAGTCGTTCGAGCGCGGCGGCCGTGAAGCGCAGGCTCTCCAGATAGTCGAGCACGGGTGCCAGTCCCGCCGCCATCAGGAATGCGCGCTGTTCCGGCAGCGCCCGTACGAAGAACTCGAAGCTGGCCGCTTCGTTCATTCCGGCGTCGAACGCGGCCTGCATCATCGTCAGCTCATACAAATCCGTCAGCAGTACGTCGTCGACGTCCGCATCCGGCCAGGATCCGTTCATCATGTGCCCTCCTGCGCCGCCTGCGCGCGATCGTGCTGCCGGTGCCCGGCCGCTTCGGTGCGGACAAGCGTCGCTTCAATCATTGCGGCGCCGGGCCCGGGGTCGACTGAACCACGGTTCAGACGCCATTGCACGACGCGACATACGGATAGTATCCGCGCGGATCGTTGCAGTAGTGCCACGCGCGAGCAGGTGGAAGCCGTGCACGGGCGGCGCACCGCGCCGGTGTCGCGCCCGCCGCCATGTCGTGCGGCGCAAGCCGGACCGCACCGGATCAGCCACACTGCTTCTCCTCGAAATACGTCTGGCGGGCCGCCACGAGGCGCAACTCGTCGAGCAGCGCCGCGGCCGCGCGAAGTAGATCGTCGAGCGAGACGACTCCGACCAGGTCACCGTCGCCATCGACGACCGGCAGCCGTCGGACACCGTGCTGGCGCATCCGCTTCGCGAGCAGCCAGATGTCGTCGTCGACGTTCCCGATCGAGACGGGCGTCGACATGATGTCGCCGACGAACAGCGAACCGGCCTCCGCGTCGGCACCGACCACTGTGAGCACGATGTCTCGATCGGTCACCACGCCGATCGGCGCGCGTCGTCCGTCCTGTTCACGTACGACGACCAGATCGCCGGTGTGCGCGTCGCGCATCATTTCGGCCGCCTCGACGACGGTTGCCCGCGTGGAACACATGGCGACATCGCGGGTGCAGAGCATCGCGGCATTCGATATCGTTTTCCAGCGCGCGTGCCTGGCAAACCGGACGTGGCGCAGTGCAGCCGCCACGCTCACCGCGCGTTCGCGAACAACTGAACCACCACGCCGCGCAGCCAGCGATTGCCTGCTTCATGGTGATATCGCGAGTGCCAGTGCTGTCGAACCGCAAACCCCTCGACCTCGATCGGACAGGCATGAACCGTCAGATCGCTGGCCTGAGCGAGCGTCTCGCCGATATGGCGAGGCAGCGTCGTGATCAGGTCCGTGCTCTGGATGATTGCGCCCAGACCCAGGAAGCCCGGCAGCGCCAGCACGACCTGACGCTCGATGCGTTCGCGCATCAGCGCCTGGTCGAGAAGCTGCGCGCCCGTTCCGGCGGTAATGACCACATGGCCCTCCGACCGATACTGTTTCGCGCCGAGGCGGCCGCGAATCCTCGGATGATGGCGATTGGCCAGACACACCCAGTCCTGGTCGTACAGCTTCTGCTGGTAGATCCCGCCGCCCAGCCACGGCACATAGCCGATCGCGAGATCGGCTTCGCCGGACTCGAGCGCCCGTTCCGTGTTGCCGTCGATCCTCGCCACCTCGAGCCGGACACCCGGCGCCTGCGCGCGAACGTGCGCCAGAAGCCGCGGCAACAGCGTGATATGGCTCGCATCGGTCATGCAGATGCGAAACCGGCGCTGCGCAGTCGCCGGGTCGAACGCGATTTCCCAGGCCGCGAAGCGCCGCAGCGATTCGAGGATTTCCCGGCACGGGCCGATGAGCGCGTCGGCCTGAGGCGTCGGCGCCATGCCGCCGGGCGTTCGAATGAACAGCGGATCGTGAAGGTGTTCGCGCAAGCGTCCGAGCCAGATGCTGACTGTCGGCTGACTTTGCCCGAGTTGCTCGGCCACGCGGGTGACGCTGCGCGCGTCGTACAGCAGATCGAAAAGCTGGAGCAGCTTCAGGTCGGGAAGATCGGCCGGAATCATGGAGTCGTCGCATTATTGTCCATTGCAATGACGTCATTGTAGTCATTGCATTGCCAGCATGACGGGCGACTTCTATCGTGCAGCGATACGTCAACCCTGCATGACATTGGAGACACCCCCATGAAGATTGCAATGCTGGGCGCCGGCGCGCTGGGCTGCGCGATTGGCGCCGCCCTGACCGAAGGCGGCCACGAGACCTGGCTGATCGGCCGCTCGCCGTCGCACGTCGGCGCGATGTGCCGCGACGGCCTCCAGGTCGACGATCCGAGCGGATCCCGGCGCGTGCGCGTCCGCGCAACGACGCAGGCGGCCGACGTCGGCGTCGCGGACCTGGTGATCGTGCTGGTCAAGTCGTTCAGTACCGACGCGGCAATGCGCGGCGCGCAAGGGCTGATCGGGCCCGATACGCTCGTGCTGTCGCTGCAGAACGGCCTCGGGCACGAGGACATCCTCGCCGACGTCGTCGGCCGCGAGCGCGTGCTCGCCGGCAAGACCTACGTCGGCGGCGTGCGGCGCGGCGACGGGCACGTCGAATCCGGCGTGGCCGGCAAGCGCACCTGCATCGGCGAGCTCGACGGCCGCATCACGCCCCGCGTACAGGCGATCGCCGACGCGTTCAACGCCGCGGGCCTCGCGACGACAGTCAGCGACAACATCGTCGGCACGATGTGGGACAAGCTGCTGGTCAACGTCGCCACGGGCGCGCTCACCGGCATCACGGGCCTGACCTACGGGCAGCTGTACGACGAGCCGCTGCTGAAGGCGACGTCGCTCGCGGCCGTCGCCGAGGCGATCGCGACCGCGCAAGCGGCCGGCATCACGCTGTCGATGACGGACCCCGAGCAGGCATGGGCACTGGCCGCCGAAGGCCTGTCCGCCGCGTTCAAGACATCGATGCTGCAGAGCCTGGAGAGAGGCGCGCTGACCGAGATCGACTTCATCAACGGATCGGTCGTGCGCTGGGGACAGCGGTACGGCGTGCCCACGCCGGTCAACGCGACGCTGGTCGCGTGCATCAAGGGGATCGAGCGCGCGATGGCCGATCGCCAGGCGCAGGAGGCTGCCGCATGAGCGCCACGAAAGCCTATCTGGAGCACGTCGCCATCTGGGTGAAGGACATCCATTGGCACATCCGGTTCTTCGAGGACGTGCTCGGCATGACGATGCGCGAGGTGGACGGCACCATCGACGCACCGCGGCAGTACTGGACGCTCGGCGGCCTGCAGTTTATCCATGCCCCGGCCTGGGACGGCCCCGAGGGCCGGCTCGGCCATCTGGGCGTGATGTGCGAAGACCTGGAGGCCGCGCTGGCTGCGGCGCAAGCGTACGGCGTCACTGAAATGCCGCAGGGGCGGAACTGGCTGCGTTTGCCCGACGGCCTGGCCGTCGAACTCATTCAGGCAACCCCCGCCTCGTGTGTCGCGCAGGCGCTGGCGATCAATCCGCGAACGGAGGCATGACCATGACGATCGTCGAAAGATACTGGGACGACGCCCGCGAGGGCGACGCATGCACGAGTCCGAGCTACACGGTGACTCAAGCGCGCATCCTCGCGTACGCCGACCTCACCGGCGACCATACGCCGGTGCACGTCGACGAGGCATACGCGAACGCGAGCCACTTCGGCTGCCTCGTCGCGCACGGCCTGTTCGGGCTGTCGATCGCCGACGGCCTCAAGACGCAGAGCGACTACCGCTTCGTGCCGGGCATGTCGCTCGGCTGGACCTGGGACTTCCTGCTGCCGATCAAGGTGAACGACGTGCTGCACGTGACGTTCCGCGTCGGCGCGATGCGGGCGAGCAAGAGCCGCCCGGGCTGGGGCATCGTCGTGCTGCCGTCGGAGTTGATCAATCAGGACGGCCAGGTCGTTCAGCGCGGCGAACATCGGCTGATGGTGCCGCGCCGGCCGGGAGCGTTCTGATGCAGGCCCGCCCTCTCGAAGGTATTCGCGTCGTCGACTACAGCCATTTCCTGGCCGGCCCCTATGTCGGGCGCTGCCTCGCCGCGCTCGGCGCCGAAGTGATCAAGGTCGAGCGCCCCGGCACCGGCGACGCCGGCCGCCAGCACGCGACGGTACTCGACGACCAGCAAAGCGGCTATTTCCTGCAGCTCAACATGGGCAAGCGCGGCATCAGCGTGAACATGAAGGACGCGCGCGGCAAGGCATTCATGCAGCGGCTGTGCGACTCCGCGGACGTGTTCATCGAGAACTACCGGCCGGGCGCGCTGGACAAGCTGGGGCTCGGCTATGCCGAGTTGTCGGCACGCAATCCGGCACTCGTCTATTGCTCGATTTCGGCATACGGGCACACCGGCCCCGACGCGCATCGCGCGGGCTTCGGGCTGATTGCCGAGGCCAGGAGCGGCATCATGCAGATGGTCGGCACGCCGGGCGAGCGTCCGCCGCTGCTGCGCATCTCGCTTGGCGACATGTACACCGGCATTCACGCGGTCGCGGCCATCAACGCCGCGCTGCTGGGACGCGTGAAGAGCGGCCGCGGACAGCACATCGACATGGCGCTGTACGACACGCTGGTCTCCATGCACGAATACGCGGTCCAGTGCTATACGCTGCAAGGCGTGCTGCCCGAGCAGACCGGGCACGACATGCCGACTTCGACGCTCTACGGCGTATTCCGCGCGGCAGACGGCGACCTCGTGATCGCCGCGCAGGTCGACGACGCATGGAAGCGCTTCGCCGCGTTGGTCGAAGCGCACGGCGGACCGGCGGGCTTCGGCGCCGACACGCGATTTCACGACAGCGTCGGGCGCAACGCGCACCGCGTGGAGATCCTGTCCGTCGTCGAGCCGTGGGTGGCCGCCCGTTCCGTCGCGTCGGTACTCGCACTGCTCGATCGCATCGACATTCCCTGCGCGAAGGTACAACGCATCGACGAGGTACTGGCGGATCCGCAGATCCAGGCTCGAGGGATGGTGGTCGAGCAGCAGCACCCGCGCTACGGCACGCTGCGCCTGCCGAACCTGCCGTTCCGGTTCTCGGATTGCGATACGACGATTCGCGACGTCGCGCCCGATCTCGGGCAGCACAACGCCGAAGTCGCGCGTTCGCTCGGGTTCGATCCGGCCGAAATCGATGCAATGCAGGCCGATGGTGTTCTCTATTCAACAGCGAGCCAACGATGACTGACCAGTACGCGGTGATCGGCAATCCGATCGGACACACGAAATCTCCGCTGATCCACGGCATCTTCGCGCAAGCGTCGCGCCAGGACATGCACTACTCGGCCATCGAGGGGCCGGTCGAGCCGCAAGGCGCGTTCGCCGACGCGGTGCGGGCATTCGCCGCGAGCGGCGGCAAGGGCATCAACGTCACCGCCCCGTTCAAGCTCGACGCTTTCGCGATGTCGGACGAACGCAGCGAGCGCGCATCGCTCGCCGGCGCAGCCAATGCGCTCAAGTTCGAGGGCGGGCGCATCCTGGCCGACAACTTCGACGGGATCGGGCTGGTACGCGACATCGAGATCAATCTCGGCCTGCCGATGGCCGGCAAACGCGTGCTGATGCTCGGCGCCGGGGGCGCGGCTCGCGGCGCGCTGCTGCCCTTCCTCGCGGCCGGGCCGGCCGAGATGGTGATCGCGAATCGCGACGTCGACAAGGCGCGCGCACTGTCCGGGGACGTCGCCGGACGCGGGGCGCTGGTGGCGTGCGGCTATGCCGATCTCGTCGCGATGGGACGTTTCGACCTGGTGGTCAACGCCACGTCGGCGAGCCTCGCCGGCGATCTGCCTCCGGTTCCGCCGAGCGTGTTCTGCCCGGCAGGGGCGGCGTACGAGCTTGCCTACGGCAAGCGGCTGACGCCCTTCCTCCGGCTTGCACGCAATGCCGGCGTGCGCAGCGTCGCGGACGGCGTCGGCATGCTGGTCGAGCAGGCCGCGGAAGCGTTCGCGTGGTGGCGCGGCGTGCGCCCGGAGACAGCCACCGTGATCGAACGACTCACGGTCCCGCTCGACTGAATGCGCTGCGCAAACCCCCGTTGCATAAAAACGTCATCACGCCCGTGCCCCGGCGCGCATCCATCGAACCATTCCATCGATCGATATGACCGCGATCGCCGGTCGTCGCGCGCCGACGTTCGCCAACCGCGCGATCCGTTCGCGCCAGCAGGCGACGCGGACGTGATGACGTCGCGCACGCCAGCCGTGCGGCAGCCCGCATTGCAATTCGGTGACGCATCGATTTGCAAACCACGGATCGGCCGTTCATCGCGCGGCCCGGACTCAATAGCATCGTGATCCTCGCAGACGTCCCCACAATAAACAGAGGATATTCATGATCAAGAAATCGGTAGTCCTGGGTTTGGTTTCGATCGGTTCCATCGGCGCGCATGCGCAGAGTTCCGTCACGCTGTACGGCGTCGTCGACGCCGGCTTCGCCTATACGAACAACCAGGGCGGCGCCAGCAACATCCAGCAGACGAGCGGCAAGCTGAGCGGCAGCCGCTGGGGCCTGAAAGGCGCCGAGGATCTCGGCGGCGGCCTGCAGGCCGTGTTCACGCTCGAAAGCGGGTTCCGGCCGAGCGACGGCGGCCTCGGCCAGGGCGGCCGCCTGTTCGGCCGCTCCGCGTACGTGGGCCTGAGCAAGGCCGACATCGGCACGCTGACGTTCGGCCGCCAGTACGAGCCGATCACCGATCTCGTCGCGCAGTACTCGGGGTCCGGCTTCTGGTCGCCGGCGACCCATGTCGGCGACAACGACAACATGAACCAGAGCTTCCGGATCAACAACGCAGTGAAGTTCCGCAGCGCGACGATCGCCGGCTTCACGGCCGACGTGCTGTACGCGTTCAGCAACCAGGCGAACGGCGGCGCGGGCACCGGCTTCTCGAACAACAATGCGTGGGGCGTGTCGGCGAATTACGTGAACGGCCCGCTGTCGGCGGGTGCAGGCTACGTGCGGCTCAACCACCCGAACGCGACGTCTAACACGAGCGGTGCAGTGGGCGGCGCGACCACGACGACCGGCAACGACTACAGCGGTGCATTCTTCTATGGGCTGAACGGCGGCGTGCGCAAGCAGCAGATCGGCGTCGCGGGCGCGAACTACGCGCTCGGCCGCGCGACGCTCGGCTTCGCGTGGAGTCATACGCAGCTCGACTACGTCGACGGCTCGTCGCGCAAGTTCAACAACTACGACGTGAACGGGCGCTACCAGATCACGCCGGCGGCCACGCTGATCGGCGTCTACACGTTCACCGACGGACGCGCGAGCGGCTTGCCGGGCACCGGTGGCCAGACGCTGAAGCCGCGCTGGCACCAGTTCACGCTCGGGTTCGACTATGCGTTGTCGAAGCGCACGGACATTTACCTGTCCGGCATCTACCAGCTCGCGGCCGGCGATGCGAGTACGGCGACGTCGGGCGGCTATCGCAAGATCGCGGCGATCTCGAACATCGGCAGCGCGTCGTCGACGAATCGACAGGTCGCGTTCGTCAGCGGGCTGCGCGTGAAGTTCTGAGTGTTCGCCCGCCGGGTGCCCGGGCATGGCGCGGTCGCTGTCTCGATGGTGGCCGGGGCGGCCGCCGCGGCGATGCCCGAGTGCAGCAACCGACATGCCATCATCGGGCCGATGGAATCGCACATCCATTCGACGCATCCGCTGCAGAATTTACACGTGCGGCGTCACCCGGCGCCGCCCGCGCCCGCCCGGGCCCGTGCTGCAAGGCCGCCGTGCATCGCTGGGGGCGCGGCACGCCGATTGCTTCCGCCGGCCCGGATAGGGCGACGGCAGCGCAACGCCGGCCGCCGCGGGCATCGCGTGGTCGTGAGCTATGAAAACTGCCTTTCCCCTGCTGGAATCGGCGCCGATGCGCGCCGACCATTTCGTCCAGTTCTACGAATCCGACGAGCAGCTCGTGTCGGAAGCCGCATCGTTCGCGGCCGATGCGCTGCGCGACGGCGGCAGCGCGATCGTGATCGCTCGGCCCGACCGGCTCGCCGCCGTGCACGATCATCTGGGCGCGCTCGGCGCGTCGATCGGCGACGCGGCCCGCGACCGCATCTTCATGTCCGGCGCGCAGGTGCTGCTCGACAGCTTCATGGACGGCGACCTGCCCGACCCCGCGCGTTTTCGCCGCTCGATCGGCACGATCGTCGAAGCGGCGATCCGTGCCGGCCGGCCCGTGCACGCATTCGATGAAATGGTCGCGATGCTGTGCGCGCAGAACCGGTACGCCGGCGCGCTGCGGCTGGAAGCGCTGTGGAACGAACTGATCGAGCGACACCGCTTCTCGCTGTACTGCGGCTATCCGCACGATGCGTTTCCGAGCGCCGAGCAGTCGGAGATGTTCCGCCACGTGTGCGCGCTGCACCGCCGCATCCTGCCGGCTGCGTCGCTGCGCAACGACGAAAACGAGCTGCACCTGACGCTCGCGCTGTCGCAGCAGCGCTCGCGCGCGCTGAGCGACGAGATCCGCCGCCGCGAGGACGCCGAACAGCAACGCAACGGCGTCCTGATGCATGCACCGTTGCCGATCGCACTGCTGTCGGGCCCGGCGCACCGGATCGTGCTCGCGAATCACCGCTTCTCCGCACTGTGCGGCCGGGCCGACATCGTCGGCCAGCCGCTGACGTCGGTGCTGCCCGGCGGCGATACACCCGCGATCGTGCATGCGCTCGAAGCCGCCCGCGCGCAGGGCCGCTCGACGACGATCGCCGAACATCGCGACCGGTCCGAAGCGGAGGACAGCGCCCGCGTGTACCGGCTGCATTTCAATCCGCAGCCGCTCGCGGACGGGCTCGGCGTGATCGTCAGCGCGGTCGAGGTGACCGAGCACGTCGCCGCGCGCGAGAAGCTCGTCGCCGCGAACGCCGAGCGCGACCGGCTGCTGGGCGAACTGCGCGACGCGAACCAGGCGAAGGACCAGTTTCTCGCGGTGCTCGGCCACGAGCTGCGCAATCCGCTGACGCCGATTTCGCTCGCGCTCGAGCTGATCCGCAACCGCGACGGCCAGGCGACGCCGAACGAGATCGCGATTATCCAGCGGCAGCTCGACCACATGGTGCGGCTGATCGACGACCTGCTCGACGTGTCGCGCATCACGCGCGGCAAGATCACGCTGAAGAAGGAAGCCTTGCGGCTCGCGGACATCGTCGACCGTGCGGTCGAGGTCGCCAGCCCGCTGCTCGAGCAGCGCCGCCACCGCCTGCACGTCGACATCGATCCGGACGCGCGCTGCCACGGCGATCCGGTACGGCTGTCGCAAGTCGTCGCGAACCTGCTGACCAATGCGGCGAAGTACACGCTGCCGGGCGGCGACATCACCGTGCGCGCAGCACGCGGCGCGGACGGTACGGCGACCATCGAGGTCTGCGACAACGGCGCCGGCATTCCGCCCGACCGCCTCGACAGCATCTTCGAGCCGTTCTATCGGCTCGACGGCGAAGCGAAGCAGGCCCACGGCGGTCTCGGCATCGGCCTCGCGCTCGTGCGCAGCCTCGTGAACCTGCACGGCGGCACGGTGCGCGCGGACAGCGCCGGCCCGGGCTGCGGCAGCACGTTTACGATCGCGCTGCCCGAGTACCGGCCGAAAGCCGCGGCGGTGGTCGCGCCGCAGCCGCCGCCGGGCATCCGCGACATGGCGCCGGGCAGTATCGGCCGGCGCGTGATGCTGGTCGACGACAACGAGGATGCCGCGTCGACGCTCGCGCAATGGCTGCGCGACGCCGGCCACGAGGTCGCCGTCGTGCACGACCCGGTGACCGCGCTGGCCGCGTACCGCGCGTATCGCCCCGACGTCGCGATCCTCGATATCGGGCTGCCGGTGATGGACGGCTACGAGCTGCTGCGGCGGCTGAAGGCGATCAACGAAGTCACGCCGTGCATCTTCCTCGCGCTGACCGGCTATGGCCGCAATGCAGACCGCGAACGCTGTCTCGCGACCGGCTTTCTGCAGCATTTCGTGAAGCCGGTCGATCCGGCCGAGCTGCATCTCGCGATGAGCCGGCCCGGAGCGAACGGCGATGCGCATGACGGCACCGGCGCACAGGCCGGACGCTGAACGCGGCACGAGGCACGAGGCAAGCGGCAAGCCGCAAGCACCCCGTCGACGATCGAGCGGCCGTGTGCGGCTCAGTTCTCCGGTGAACAGCGGACCGACGTCAGCCCGGCCGACTCCAGGATGCGGATCAGTTGCGGCAGCATCACATCGGCGTTGGCGGGTTCGCGCCACTGCACGAACAGTTCCTCCTCGCGCAACGCACGCGCGGCCGTTTCGCGAAAGCCGCGCGTGCGGCACGCGAAGCCCGCGGCGCGCAACCGGGCCGTGAGGCGATCGCGCGCCGTCGAGCCGAGTTCGTATTCGACCGTGACCAGCGCGGCCCTGGCGCTCCGCACGCGCTGCTCGACCAGGCGCAGCGGCCACACGACCAGGAGTCCGAGCACGAGCCCGAGCGCGCCGAGCGACAGCTGGCCGCCGCCGATGCACAGTCCGACGACGGTGACGAACCACAGCGTCGCGGCCGTGGTCACGCCGGACACGAGGCCGTCGCGATGCAGGATCGCGCCGGCGCCGATGAAGCCCATCCCGGTCAGGATGCCGAGCGGCAGCCGCATCAGGTCGAGCACCGAGAACGCGCCTTGCGGCTTGCCGGCCTGCAGCAACAGCGCATTCACCTGCAGCATCGACAGGCACGCGGCGAGGCAAACGAGAATCGTCGTGCGCAGCCCGGCCGTCTTGCCGGATTCGCTGCGATCGAGGCCGATCAGCCCGCCCGCGACCAGCGCGAGCGCGATCCTGACGAGGACCGCATTCCATTGAAGTACGACCGGCATCGGCTCCATGCGCGCCTCCCTGCGAATCGTCGTGCGAGATGGGTCGCGGTACGACCGCGCACGACGCTGGCGCGACGCAAGGTTCGGGCCCGGTTTGCGCGTGCAGTGCGCAGCACCGACGCATCGGCACGCGCGCTGTATAGCGCGACCACGCGGGTTGTAGAAAGGTCCATCGGCACGAACGCATGACCGTCGCGTCGCCGCATGCGCAGTCCGCACCTTGACCGGCCATTCGGCCCGACCGGACAATATGCGTTCGATCCGGCGCGCGGCACGAGTTCGAATCCTGCATTGACATCCCGCACCGATACGACAACTGCGCGACACCACGCGTCGCCCCGCTCGCCCTGCTCGCTCCGAACACGACGTCCCCCTTACGAAGGAGTTCGATCATGCTTACGCAGAAAACGAAAGACATCGTCAAGGCCACGGCCCCCGTCCTCGCGCAACACGGCTACGACATCATCAAATGCTTCTACACGCGGCTGTTCGACGCGCATCCGGAGCTGAAGAACGTGTTCAACATGGCGCACCAGGAACAGGGGCAACAGCAGCAGGCCCTGGCGCGCGCCGTCTATGCGTATGCGGAAAACATTGAAGACCCGGGCAGTCTCGCGGCCGTGCTGAAGAACATCGCGAACAAGCATGCGAGCCTCGGCGTGCGGCCCGAGCACTATCCGATCGTCGGCGAGAACCTGCTCGCGGCGATCAAGGAAACGCTCGGCGACGCGGCGACCGACGACATCATCTCCGCATGGGCACAGGCATACGGCAACCTCGCCGACGTGCTGATGGGGATGGAAAGCGGCCTGTACGAACAGTCGGCCGAGCGGCTCGGCGGCTGGACCGGCTGGCGCACCTTCGTCGTGCGCGAAAAGCGGCCCGAGAGCAGCGTGATCACGTCGTTCATCCTCGAGCCGGCCGACGGCAAGCCGGTCGTGAACTTCGAGCCCGGCCAGTACATCAGTGTCGCCGTCGACGTGCCCGAACTCCATTTGCAACAGATCCGCCAGTACAGCCTGTCGGACATGCCGAACGGACACACGTACCGGATCTCGGTGAAGCGCGAGAGCGGCGGCACCTATCCGCCCGGCTATGTGTCGTGCCTGCTGCACGATCATGTGAACGTCGGAGACGAGATCAAGGTTGCGGCGCCTTACGGCAGCTTCCATATCGATGTCGATGCGAAGACGCCGATCGTGCTGATCAGCGGCGGCGTCGGGCTCACGCCGATGATCAGCATGCTCAAGCGCGCGATCCAGGATCCGCAGCGGCAGGTCGTGTTCGTGCACGGCGCGCGCAACAGCGGCGTGCATGCGATGCGCGACCGGCTGCGCGAGACCGCCAATACGTATGCGAACTTCAAGCTGGTCGTGTTCTACGACGATCCGCTGCCGCAGGATATCGAAGGCACGGATTACGATCTCAAGGGGTTGGTCGACGTGAATGCGATCAAGGGCGCCATTCTGCTGCCCGATGCCGATTACTACATCTGCGGGCCGGTGCCGTTCATGCGGATACAGCACGATGCGCTGAAGCATCTCGGGATCCACGAAGCGCGTATCCACTACGAGGTGTTCGGGCCGGACCTGTTCGCGGAATGACGGTCGCGCGTCGCGTGTCGCACGGGCCGGCGGCGGCGACGAAAGCCTCGCGCTGACCGACGCCGGCATCCGCCCGATCCCGGCCCTCTCGCAGGCGTGGCCGGTCGCTCACGCCTGCGATCGGTGCACCGCCGAGTCGCATCCTTTCCCGTATCCGGCTGGATACGAAAATAGCCCTGCGCCACAATTCCACGATACTCCGTTCCCGACCGGGTACGAAATGACGTGCCGATTGCCGCGATCGCTTCTTCGTTCCCGAACGAATACGAAATAGTGCCCGGGTCGGCGAGTTGTGCAATACTGTTCCCGATCAGATACGGAGCACGGAGAACGTCATGTCGGAGTCCCAGTCCGTCGACACGATCGGCGCGCTCGCCCACCTCATTCGCGCGGCGCGGCTGCAGCAGGGGTTCACGCGTGACGAGCTCGCGAACGCGACCGGGCTGTCGCCAAAATTCATCAGCCAGGTGGAAGCCGGGAAGCCGACCGCGCAAATCGGCAAGGTCATGCTGCTGCTCGGCGAACTCGGCGTGCGGCTGTACGCCGAGTCGTCGGTCGAGATTTCGGAAGCCACCGCGCTGAAGGCCGCGCAACGCCGCAGGAGCAGCCATGGCGGCTAGAACGCTGAGCGCCTCCGCCAACGGCGTGCGCATGGGCACGCTGACCGACGACAAAGGGATCTGGTCGTTCGTATACGACCCGCAATGGCTCGCGTCCCCGGCCGCGTACCCGCTGTCGCCGGCGTTCGCGCTGCGCGCCGGCCCCTTCACCGACACGTCGACCGATCGCCCGGTCCAGTGGTTCTTCGACAACCTGCTGCCCGAGGAAGGCATGCGCACGTCGCTCGCACGCGAGGCGAAGCTCGATGCCGCCGATGCGTGGGGCCTGCTCGCGTACTTCGGGCGCGAATCGGCCGGCGTGCTGACGCTGCTTCCCGACGGCGAGCAGGAGGCGCCCGGCAGCCTGCAGCCGCTGTCGCTCGACGAGCTCGAGCGCCGGATCCAGGCGATGCCCGAGCGCGCGCTGACGGCCACCGCGCCCAAGCGCATGTCCGCGGCCGGCGCGCAACAGAAGCTGCTGCTGGTGCTGCGCGGCGATGCGCCCGACTACACGCTGTACGAGCCGGTCGGCAGCGAGCCGTCGATGCACCTGCTCAAGCCGGACATGAGCGCGGCCGGCTACCCGCACTCGGCGATCAACGAATTCTTTTGCATGAAGCTCGCGAGGAAGATGGCGCTCGACGTGCCCGACGTGCATTTCCTGCGCGCGCCGTCGGCATGCTACGTGATCGACCGGTTCGACCGCGACGTCGCGTCGGCGCCGGCCGGGCGCGTGCATACGATCGACGCGATGCAGCTGCTCAACTACGACCGCGGCTTCAAGTACCAGCGGGCGAACGCGCAGGAGCTCGCCCGCGCGATCGAGCGCACCAGTACGCGCGCGCTGGCGCGCCTGTCGGTGTTCCGCTGGACCGTGTTCAACGTGGTGGTCGGCAACGCCGACGCGCACCTGAAGAACCTGTCGTTCTTCGTCGACGCGCGCGGCTACCGGCTCGCGCCGTTCTACGACATCGTCAGCACGGTTGTGTATCACACGCCAACGCACCGGCCCGACCATCGCGGCGATCACTGGCCGCACTGCGAACTGACGATGCCGCTCGGCACCGCGACGCGGTTTGTCGATATCGATGTGGCTGCGCTGGTCGCGTTCGGCCAGGCGCTCGGACTCAGGGAAAAGGCGGCCGCGAGCGAGCTGCAGCGCTTTCTCGAGCTGCTCGATCGCCACGTCGCGCAGACGCTCGATGAAGTGAGGGAGATCGCGCGGCCGGACGCCGGCGAGATGCGCTTGCTGAATTCGATCGTCGCGATGCCGATCGCGGAGATGGGGCGCGCGCTTCGGCAAACGCGCGATTGAGTGGCGATGGGCCGGCGGCTGCGCTCGGCCCCGCGTTCTGCTCCGGTCTCGTCCGAGGCTTCGGCGCACAGTCTCACCTGCGTCAAAACCGCAGCGCCGACCGTCTCGTATGAACGTTCCAGGTGGCTATCTTGAGTTGCAATGTAAATCCTTGAATTTATTGGATATCGTTGGGCGATTTTACGTGTGATACCCCCGCTAGTACCCCGTAAAATTGATGTATTCACGCTATTTCACGCCACGTCACGCGCCGCCAGTCTGACATACCGCGCAGAAAGCAAAAAGGGCCGCCTTGTGGGCAGCCCTTCGTTTCACAATCGATCGTTATGCGCATCTTGACCGGTGGGTCAAGTCACCTGTGGGTCCCGTCGGTCTTTCCAGCGTTCGTATAGCCACAGCAGGTTCCTATAGGTTCGTGGCCCCTCCCTGCGAAGGTCGCCGTCGTCGCAGTCCGCAAGCATTTCGTGTTCGTGCTTGCGCGAATCCTCGATATATACACGGGCGGCAATAACAAGCCCGCAGACGATGGCCCGAATTGTTTGCCTTAGCAACCGCTCGTCAAGGTCCGCTTGACGGATTCCTACTGCGATAAATTCGTAGTAGTTCAGCATGTAACGAACAGCTTCGATTCCCTCGGTGTGCTCCTTGTCGGCCGTCGGCGCGCAGTCGGCAAGCGTGAGCTTGCGGCGCACCCCATCCTGAAGGAGCACTCGATTCAGTTGGTTTCCCTTCTCGATGAATGTGGCGCTGAGTCTGGACTGGAGCAGGGTATTGACCGTGTGCTGTTTGACAGAATTCTGAATGGACACCAATGAAGTACAAATCCACCCAATAACTGCCGCAGCAACGGTAAGAACCACTCCCCAGTTTTGGCGGGTGAGGCGGAAGAGAGGGGCGGCTGCATGTGTTTTGGGGTCGGTTCCCCAGTGCCAGAAGCGTTCTTCACCTATGAGAATGGCCACCAGCGCGACGACAACGAGCAGTAGAAAGGTCAGTATTCTTCTTGGCTTCATGGCAAGAAAAAAGCCCCTTGGACAGGGGCTTTTCTGGAAATTTGTTAGGCTTAAAAGAGGCCGGTACCTTCGTTACGCATAGAGTTCCTCCTCATCATTTGTGAGGCCGCGCTCAGGGTCACAAGGTACGCCCAAGTGCGGCAATGATTAACTTTGCTGCCCGGACACTATACATGAAGTTGACTTTGTAGTCATACGGCGATTACCCCGTATGGGTTCCAGATGCTTGAATGTCGCGGGCCCGCAATTCTACACCGCTAGGTTCATCATTGCATGACGCTACCGGCCGCACAGCGTGGCTGCCAAGGTGTCGCTCCCATCGGCGGTATGGTTATGCAGATGGGGCCGCTTGCGCGAAAATTCAATGCGTCTCCGCCCCCTGTGTCTCTGCCCTGGTCGGGGTAGGCCGTGCGCATTGTGGCCAATTGTGTGCCGGCGGGGTTTCGCAGCGGCGGTAAGTTCGCGGTCAGAACTCGATGCAGGTCAGTCGCAAGGCGATCACGCGTCGCGTCGTCAATCGGCTGTCCTACATCCGGTTCGAGCGCGTCGGCTGCATCGTGAGCAAGAGCGCGTGCGACGTTCTGAAGGCGGGAATGGGGCGAGGGTTTCGATGTGATTGCTCATTTTCGATCTGCGAGTGTGATTTCTTCGGCAGCTTTCATGGCGGCTGCCAACAACGCCAGCGCATCAGCGCGCTGCCGTTCGCGGTCGGCTTCGGTAACGACAGGCCTAGCAGCCGCTCCACGACGGTGCACCAGTCAGGCCCATCAGGATCACGCCGGGTCACTTCGCGGCCGGCGGGCGCGTGCAGGCTGAATTTCTGGTTCATCGCGCCTCCCTTGCCAGTTCGCTGGCGCGGAACGCCAGATGATCGTCACGGCCGGCCCGGATGAAAGCAGTGGTGACTTCCAGCATCAGCGTTGCGGCGTGTTGCATCGCGGCTTCGCGCTCGGTTTCGGTGCCATGGGGCGGCAGCAGGAATTGCATGGCGCGCTTGGTGCTTTCCAGCACAGCATGACTCGTTTGCATCGTCGTCGGCCTCATCGGTCAGGTCGGGTTCGGTTTCGGCGGCAGTTTTCAGCGCCAGGGTCAATTCTTCGCGCAGCTTCTGCTTCCAGACGGTCTCGTTCGTTTCGTGCAGCAGCTGCAGCACCGCACGCTGGGCAACGTTGAGGACGTTCCGCTGGATGACTGCGTACTTCGCTGACCGCGCGCTCGAATTCGCTGATTAAGGCGACTTCGCCGCGTTCCTTGGCCAGCTCCAGTTCGGCGCGCGTCGCATCAGTGTTCAGCTTCCGCAGCCGCGCCTTGTTGATTTCTTCGCCAACGTCGCCACCAGTCTGGTAGGCGATCAGTGCCTGCACCGAGTCACCGAGCGCCTATCGGTTGCGACCGATCCGCGCGATGGTTCCATCGCCTGCGCGATCACGAACCCAGCGCGTCGTCATGCCGAACATCGCGGCAAGATCAGCGTCGGTTACTTCCATTTCGAGGATCGCGCTCATGCTGCGGCCCCTCCTGACGTTGTGGGTACGCGCGACGCTGCGGGTGTCCAGTCTCGATATTCGAATGCCAGACCCTTCCAGGAACGCAGCGCGTCACGCAACCGGCCGGCCCCGTCGCGACTATCCAGCGACTGGCGCGTGTCCTGGTTGATCGCGTCGGCCGTCGCCATTGCAGCGGCAATCAGGGCAAAAACGTTGTTCGGATCGACGCCGTTCATTGCTCGATGCCCCCAGCCTGGCGGGCCTGCTCGATCAGTGGGCCGTTCGGGTCGATCTTGCGCGCGCCACGCGGCGCGGGATGGCGGCCCTTGCCGTATCGGCGCTTGCCTGCAGGTTCGCGCGGCGCCGCTTTCGGTGCGGGCGCGGGCGTCGGCGCGACTTCGGCAGCGGGTGCCTGTTCGGCGCGGCGGCGGAACAGCTTCAGCAGAAGGCCCTTCATTCGCTCGCTCCCTGCGGTGCGCGCTGCGCGGCCACGCATTCCAGTGCTGTCGCCGTGCGGCGAAGGTCGTTCACCGCGTGCGCCACAACGGGCGCGGTGATGCTGCCGGCCCCTGCCAACAGGGTGCGATATCGCGCCAGCAGGGTGCTGATTTCGCCGAGTTGATTGGCGGCTTCGGTGAGAGTGTTCATGTTAAATTCGACCGGCAATTTTCGTCGCGCGGCGCACGCCTCGCACTCGCTGTTACCGGCGACGGTCTTGGAGTGCGGAAGCGGAGCGTGCCCCCGCTTCGCGCCGTTGCAGGAAGACGGCCGGAAACCGACTCACGCGAGTCCGGGAAATCGCGGCTGCGCACAGCTGCGACGCACATCACACCACGCTTGCTCGCACTCGCCACCCTACTATCGACATCCCATGGCAACCATCCTGCTGATCGACGACGACAACGCTTTCCGGGAAGGTTTGTCCGAAACGCTCATCGATCTGGGTCACGAAACGATATGTGCGGCCACCGGCGAGCGCGCAATCGCGTTCATCGAAGAAGGTCTTCAGCCGGCATGCGTGTTCCTCGACATCAGGTTGCCCGACATGGACGGCATAGCGGTGCTCGACAAACTCCGCCACATCCGCCGCCTCGGTATGGTGCCCGTCGTGGTACTGACGGCCTATGCACGGAGTGACAACACGATCGAGGCCATGCGCCTCGGTGCCTTCGATCATCTGACGAAGCCGGTCGGGCGCGCCGATATCGCCGACCTGCTCGAGCGAGTCTTCACGGCCCACCCGCCAGCCGATGCCGCATTGCATGCGGATGCGGCAGCCAACCCATTCGACGAACCTGTTGGTGCCGAGCCCCGCCTGCTCGGCATCAGCGAAGCCATGCGCGAGGTCCAGAAGTGCATCGGGCGCGTGGCGGCGTCGGACGCGACCGTTCTCATCACGGGCGAAACAGGCACCGGCAAGGAAGTCGCGGCCAAAGTTCTTCACCTTGCCTCATCGCGCGCAGTGGGTCCGTTTGTTCCGGTGAATTGTGCGGCGATTCCTCACGAGCTTCTCGAAAGCGAACTCTTCGGCCACGGCAAAGGAGCGTTCACGGGCGCGACGGTCGAGCGTACCGGCCGCATCGCGGAAGCCCATGGCGGCACGCTGTTTCTCGACGAAGTGGGCGACATGGCGCCCTCCATGCAGGCGAAGCTGCTGCGCGTTCTGCAAGAACAACAAGTCACGCCGCTCGGCATCAATCGGCCCATTTCCGTGGATGTCCGCGTGATTGCCGCAACCCATCGGGATCTGCATGTCATGGCTGCGAACGGAGCATTCCGCGAGGACCTGCTTTATCGGCTTGACGTCATTCCAATTCGCATGCCGCCGCTGCGCGAACGACTGGCCGACATCCTGCCGCTCGCGGCTCATTTTCTCGATGCGACATCAAACCCGGGTGTGCGGAAACGGTTATCCATACAGGCAGAGCGCCGCCTGATCGCGTACACGTGGCCCGGCAACGTACGCGAGCTGCGCAACGCGATGGCGCGCCTGAATGCACTCACGCCCGGCGCCGTCATCACGGAGCGCGACCTGGCATTTCTCATCGCGGCCGATACCCCGTCTCGAGATCCGGCGCTGCCTGCCGCACTGCTCAATCGTCCGCTGTCGGAGGCACTCGCCACTGTCGAACGCGAGATGATTCTGCGCGCGCTCGAACTCGCTGGCGACAATCGTGCAAAAGCTGCAAAGCAGCTCGGCATCAGTCGTCAGTCGCTGTACACGCGAATGGCAAACTTCAATATCGACTAGTGTCGGATTTCCGGACATCCGTGTCCGTGTGTGTTGACACTTCCGGTTCCGTCATGCCGGAAAAGCCTTGTCTGGCCGAACTCCCCATGTGGCATATCCCTTGCTTGCATTGCGCGCAAGTGAAGAATGCGCCGGCGGGTTCCCCTCGCGGACATCACGCGGGGGCACTCCATGCCGCGCCCGCGTTTTTGCGGCGGGGTTTGAGTGAGCACGGACACATATCCGTAGCCTCCGCGATCGACGCTTCAAACAAGATGAATTAGATCAAATACGGCAGATACGGGGGCCACCCAGCCATGTTGTTCAGACAGACGACTATGCGAGCCAGGCTTGCATTGACCTTCGGCATGGTGGTCGCGCTGGTTCTATGGGTTTCGGGGCTCGCACGCGGCGACGCCAACAACGGCGCAATTGCTTCCAATCTCGACGTGACCGAGAAAACCCGTTCTTTAGTGGCGGAGATCCACCGCATCGAAGCCCGGGATAGCCTCGTGGCCCTCTCGATCGCTGATGCTGCCTTGCATGATCAGCGCGAGCAGGCGATCGTGGGGATCGATTCGGTGTCGCCCGCTACCGACCGAGCCCGCCGCCCCAACCGGTGCCTATGCCAATCAATGCGTGGAACATCGCAATTGACGCACACCAGTGAACCGGACGCCACTCGATCATTCAACTGCCTCCGGCTTTCCCGAGCAAGCTGCATAGACGGCCTGGCCGCAACGCAATGAAGATACTCCGGCGGCGGCAATCGCGGTCGGCCCGTGGCAACCCGCCCTCCGGCGACGGTGTGTGATCCGCTCCGAAGCGAAATGGCCGAAACAATCAGTTGCTGTCCGGACACAACGACTCCCCCAATGGTTTGAGAACAGGTGACAACGATGAACGTACAACCGATCCAGAGCACGCTACTGGTTCTGCCCAAGACAGCCACCCTGCGCTTTTCCGCTTATGGATTTGGTTGGGGATATCATGCGTTTTCATTGCCATACAGAATTGTCCGTGCACGCCTGGGCGCCGGGGATACGAGCGAGCAGCAGATGAGACTCGCCTTCGAGCTGAACAGACCTCGGATCCTCCGCGCCGTCGAGCCGTGCGCCCAGACGCCGTATCGAGGCGAGATCATCCCCGTTCCAATCGAAACACTGTAGATGAGGTCATCCAGCGCACGTGGTCTGCGTGGCCGATCATCGCCTCGGCCACTCATCCGCTACGGGGATGGCACTGCCCTCCGGGCGGCACGGCCCGGCATCGAGAAGACGATCACGCCCGGCAAGCCGAGATTGACCGAGACAGTGACTTGCGCGAACACCCGGTCGCGATACGTCGCGGCGACAACGCCGTAACACGGGTTGGGCGGCTCCCGGTTGCCGATGAGCGATTCGAATGCGGCAGCGGCGATCGCAGCGCTGGCCCCATGTTCGATGAAAAATGCCGGCCGGAGGCGGAAGGCGTGCGCATGCTTGCGCCGCCGATGCAACCGATCGGCAGTCATGCGTGCGTCGATTTCGACGCAATGCTGCCATCAGCCCGGATTTGACCTTCCCTGCTGTACCTGCAGCCATCTTCCCATACGAGCACAAGCATGCCCGCATTCACTTCGATCGAGAAAGTTGCCGATTGGGCCGGCCGAAACCATCTGGTCATCGGTGCCCTGGGTACGCTGATATCGATCGCGGCGCTCGGCATCAGCGCGGCGACGCTGTGGGCGTCGCAGAGCGAAGTCATCGAGCATGCACATGAGACATCGCGCAACGTCGCCGCCGTCCTGGTCAGCGAAATCGCCCGAACCGTCGAAACGTCGAACGGCACGCTGGTCGCACTTGCATCCAATCTCGGCAGCCCCGCGGTGCGACGCATGGATCCGAAGCTGCGGCACGATCTGCTCTTCGAGCGCCCCGTCGCGCAGTACCTGACCGGCATGGGCGTGACGGACCGGTACGGCCAGTTGATCGACGGTTGTTGCGGGCCAACCCATCATTGGAACTTCAGCGACCGCGACTACTTCACCGTCCATCGTGATTCCGACAACGTCGGCCTCTATATGTCCGCGGTGTATCGCGCGCGTGCGCGCAATGGAAAGGAGTCCGTCGCGTTGTCGCGGCGCATCGAACTGCCGGATCATACGTTCAACGGAATCGCGGTGGTCGCCATCGACCTCGCGTACTTCGATCAGCTCCTGTCTCGCCTCGACGTCGGACCGAACGGGATCAGCGCGATCGTGCGCGCAGACGGCACGGTCCTCGCAAGAAATCCGTCTTTGAACGAACAGCAGATGATCGGCCTGCGCCGCTCGAAGCCCTTCGAGCGGATGGTCAGCAACGAATCGGGCTTCTATTCCGCGCGTTCGAGCATCGACGGCACCGTGCGGCTGTATACATACCAGCGCGTGCCGGGCACGCCGCTGATCGCCGTCGTCGCGCCGGCCGAGCACGACGTGCTGGCGGGCATTACGCGCCTGTCGTGGACGGTCGGCGTGTCGGCGTCAGTGATCAGCGCGGTGTTCTGTGCAGTAGTGTGGCTGTTGGCGTTCGCCTTGCGGGACAATCTTCGCAAGCAGATCCTGCTCACGGACCTCACACGGACCGATCCGCTGACGGGCCTGCGCAACCGCCGCGCACTCGATATCGCGCTGGCAGACGAATGGGAACGGCTGCAGCGCGGCAACGACAGCCGCCTGTCGGTGCTGTTCATCGACGCCGACGACTTCAAGCAATACAACGATCGGCACGGACACGCGCAGGGCGACACGGCGCTGCGCTTTCTCGCCACGTGCATCGGCACGCATACGCGGCGGCGCTGCGATCTCGCCGCGCGCTACGGCGGCGAGGAGTTCGTCGTGGTGTTGCCGGATACGGACGAAAACGGCGCCGCGCAGGTCGCGGAGGCGATTCGCCGCGAAGTCGAACGCAACTGCCTCGACGGGTTTGCGGAAACCGTTCCGGCCTTCACCGTCAGCATCGGCTGCGCGACCGGCCATCGTGCGCGCCCCGCGTCCGTGGATGCGCTGTCGCATCAGGCCGACATGGCGCTTTATCGTGCGAAGCGCGAAGGCAGAAACCGCGTGTGTTGCGCGGAAAGGGGGCTCCTTGATTTCCCCGCAATTTACAGGTGTAGGTCGGCCTAGCTGCGACAAGGCCGAGCGCTCCCCCTAAGACAAACCAGCGATCGACGACACGCGTCGACAATCGCACGCACGATACCTTACATGACGGCCCCAAGCTGCCACGGCACGAACTCGTTGTGCCCATATCCGTGCAGCTCGCTCTTCGACGCCTGCCCCGACGCGGTCGCGAGCATCAGCCGGAAGATCGCTTCGCCGACTTCGTCGACCGACTGCACGCCGTCGATGATCGTCCCGCAGTTCAGGTCGATGTCGTCCTGCTGGCGCTGCCACAACGCGGTATTCGTGCCGAGCTTCAGCGACGGCGACGGCGCGCAGCCGTACGCCGAGCCGCGCCCGGTCGTGAAGCAGATCAGGTTCGCTCCGCCTGCGACCTGGCCGGTCGCCGACACCGGGTCGTAGCCCGGCGTATCCATGAACACCAGCCCGCGCGCATCGACCGGCTCCGCATAGCGATACACGTCGACCAGGTTCGCGGTGCCGCCCTTCGCAACCGCGCCCAGCGATTTCTCGAGGATCGTCGTCAGCCCGCCCGCCTTGTTGCCCGCGGACGGATTGTTGTCCATGCTCGCGTTCATCTGCGTGCAGTAGGCCTCCCACCAGCGGACCCGTTCGAGCAACTTCGCGCCGACGGCCGGCGACACCGCGCGGCGCGTCAGCAGGTGCTCCGCGCCGTAGATTTCCGGCGTTTCCGACAGGATCGCGGTCCCGCCGTGCGCAACGAGCCGGTCAACCGCCGCGCCGAGCGCCGGATTCGCGCTGATGCCGGAATAACCGTCCGAGCCGCCGCATTGCAGCCCGACGACGAGGTGACTCGCATCGACCGGTTCGCGCCGCACCTGGTTCGCGTCTGCGAGCATCGCCTTCAGCTGTTCGATGCCGGCGGCGACCGTGCGGGCCGTGCCGCCCGTCGCCTGGATCGTCATCGTCCTGAGCGTTGCGCCCTCGTGCAGGCCGTGCGCGTCGAGCAGCCCGTCGATCTGGTTGGTTTCGCAACCGAGGCCGACCACAAGCACCGCCGCGAAATTCGGATGCCGCGCATAGCCGGCGAGCGTGCGCCTCAGCAACGCCAGCCCTTCACCCTGCGCGTCCAGTGCGCATCCCTGCCCGTGCGTCAGCGCGACGACGCCATCCACGTTTGGATAATCGGCGAGCGCCTGTGGGTTCACGTCACGGCGGAAGTAGTCCGCGATCGCGCGCGCGGCCGTGGCCGAGCAATTGACCGACGTCAGGATGCCGATATAGTTGCGCGTCGCGACCCGGCCGTCCGCACGCACGATGCCCATGAATTGCGCCCGGGGTCGCGTCGCTGCCGCCAGCTTCGCATCCGCGCCGAACGCGTGGTCGCGCGTGAATTCGCCGATCGCGAGGTTCTGCGTGTGGACGTGTTCGCCGGCCGCGATGTCGCGGGTCGCGAAGCCGATGACCTGGCCGTAGCGACGAATCGGCGCGCCGGCGCGCAGGTCACGCACGGCAACCTTGTGTCCGGCCGGCACGAGCCCGCGCACGCCGACTCCCGGGGCGAGCGGCATACCGGCAACCAGTTGCCGGCGCGCGATCACGACGTCGTCGTCGGGATGCAGGCGGATCGCCAGCTCGCCCGCGTCGCGCTCGAGCGGTGCTTCGATTGGCGTAACGGCATTCATACAGCGACCTCCGTCGATGCGGCGGCGCACGGCGTAGCTGGGGTCGCCACGCCGTCAATCAGGCGCGGCAGCCGCCACGGGTTCGCGTCCTGCAGCGCGGGTGGCAGCGCTGCGCCCGGATAGTTCTGGTAGCAGACCGGGCGCAGGAAGCGCTCGATCGCGGCGCTGCCCACGGACGTTCCGCGTGCATCCGTCGTCGCCGGGTACGGCCCGCCGTGGACGATCGCGTCGCTGACTTCGACGCCGGTCGGAAACCCGTTGAACAGCAGCCGACCCACGCGCGTCTCGAGCCGCGCGACCAGCTCGCCGTGGCGCATCAGTTCGTCGGTGTCCCCGAGGAGCGTCGCGGTAAGCTGGCCGCGCATCGCGTCGGCAAACGCCAGGAAGTCGCGCGCGTCGTCCAGCTCGACGACGACGGTCGACGGACCGAACACCTCGTCCTGCAACGAACGACCGTCGAGCAGCGCGTGCCGATCCGCCAGAAACAGATGCCCGCCGACGCGCTGGCCGTCCTGCACAGCGACGAGCGTGTCGACCCCGGGTGTCGCACGCAGCACCGAGACACCGCGCGCGAAGTGCTGCCGGATCCCGTCGCCGAGCATCGCCTGCGGCGCGGCGTCGCCGAGCGCGTCGCGCAACTGCGCGACGAACGCGCTGAACGCCGGCGACCGCACGCCGAGCACGAGGCCCGGGTTCGTGCACAGCTGGCCGCAGCCGAGCGTCACGGATGCCGCCAGATCGCGCGCGAGCGCCGCGCTGCGCGTGGCGAGCGCGGACGGCAGCACGAACACCGGGTTCACGCTGGACATCTCGGCGAATACCGGAATCGGCTCGGGCCGGGCCTGCGCGAGGTCGAACAGCGCGCGCCCCGCCGCGAGCGAGCCGGTGAAACCGACCGCCTTGATCGGCGCCGCCTGCACGAGCGCGGCGCCGGCCGCCGCCGTGCCGTAGACCAGATTGAACACGCCCGCGGGCAGCCCGACGCGCTCGACCGCACGCGCGACCGAATCGGCGACGTATTCCGACGTCGCCATATGGCCGGGATGCGCCTTCACGACGACCGGGCAGCCGGCCGCCAGCGCCGACGCGGTGTCGCCGCCCGCGACCGAGAACGCGATCGGGAAATTGCTCGCGCCGAACACCGCGACCGGGCCGACGCCGACGCGGTACTGGCGCAGGTCGGCACGCGCGAGCGGCAGGCGCGCCGGTTGCGCTTGGTCGATCCGTACGCCGAGAAAATCGCCGCGACGCACGGTGGCCGCGAACAGCCGCAGCTGGTTGCTGGTGCGCGTGCGCTCGCTTTCGAGCCGAGCCGCCGGCAGCGCCGTCTCACGGCGGGCTTCGGCGATGAACGCGTCCCCGAGCGCATCGATCCCGTCGGCGATCGCGTCGAGCAGCGCGGCGCGTGCGGCGGGCGACGTGGCGCGCAGCACCGGGAACGCGCGTGCCGCCGCGTGCGCGGCGTCCGACACTTCGTCGGGCGTCGCGTCGCGATAGCTGACTGCGTGTCGCTCGCCGGTGATCGCGTCGACGCTGTACAGCGGCTCGCCTGCGCCGCGGCGCTGGCCATCGATATGGTGAAGTCCGGAAAGGCTCATGAGTAGGGTCCGAAGTGCAGGAAGAACAGAGTGGGTGTCACGCCGCCTCGGACGAACCGAGCGTCGCCGTGCGTGCACGGCGGGCCTGCGCGCCGATGCTCATCAGCAGCAGCACGCCGACCCCGCCCGCTATCGCGAGCGCGAGCATGCCCGCCTGCCGGCTGTGGAAGGCCGTCTCGACCGCCGTCTTGAGGGTCGGCGCGATGAAGCCGCCGAGGTTGCCGAGCGCGCCGATCAGCGCGATGCCGCTGGCGGCCGCGGTGCCGCTCAGGTACGCGGTCGGCAGCGTCCAGAACAGCGGCTGGACGACAACGAAGCCGATCGTCGCGCAGCAGAACGCGAGCAGGACCGGCGCGAGCGCATGGCCGAGCGTCGACAGCGCGATGCCAGCGGCCGCCATCGCCAGCATGGCGATCGCGAACTGGCGATGCCGGCCGCGCGCGTCGGCCATGCCGGTGACCGGACGCAGCGCCAGCAGCGCGCACAGCCACGGGATCGCGGTCAGCAGGCCGACCTTCGCGCCGATGGCGGTGCCGGTCAGCTCCGAGATTCGCGTCGGCAGGTAGAAGATCACGCCGTACACGCTGACCTGGATCGCGAAGTAGATCGCGACGAAGCGCAGTACCTGCAAGTTGCCGAGCGCGCCGAGCGCCGAGCGCGGGCCGTGGGTGACCTTGTGCTGGTCCTCGGCGGCGATCGCGGCTTCGAGCGCGGCCTTTTCGGCGGCATCGAGCCATTTCGCGTCGCGCGGCTTGCTCACGAGGTAGAAGAACGCGATCACGCCTACCAGCGACGCCGCGAGGCCTTCGATGATGAACATCCACTGCCAGTTGCGCAGCCCGAGCTGGCCGCCCATCACGTCGAGCAGCAGGCCGGACAGCGGACTGCCCAGCACGAGCGCGACCGGCAGGCCGAAGTAGTACACGCCGAGCGCCTTGCCGCGCTGGCTTGCCGGGAACCAGTAGGTCGAATAGAGGATCACGCCGGGCGAGAAGCCCGCCTCGGCGACGCCCAGGATGAAACGCAGTACGTAGAACGACGTCTCGTCGTGCGCGAACATCATCGCGGCCGACGCGAGACCCCAGGTCACCATGATGCGGCTCAGCCAGACCCGCGCGCCGACCCGGTGCAGGATCAGGTTGCTTGGGATCTCGAACACTGCATAGCCGATGAAGAAGATGCCAGCGCCGAGCGCATAGGCGGCGTTGCCGATGTTCGAATCGACCATCAGGGCCTGCTTCACGAAGCCGACGTTCGAGCGGTCGAGCATCGACAGCGCAAACATCAGCGCGAGGAACGGGACCAGCCGCAGGCGGGCCTTGTGCACGGCGCTGGCGAGCGGATCGGGATGAACGGCTTGGGTCTGCATGAGGTGTCTCCGGTGGCGGGCCGCCACGTTGGCGGCCCACATCTGGTGTCGAACGCGCCCGGCCTTCTCGTCGGCGTGCCGGGTCGCAACGGGGGTGTCGCTCAGCGCGACGCGCCGAGCAGGCCGCGCGCGGCTAGGTTGGCCATCAGCGCGCGCACGCCGAATGTCCAAGGTGCGATGCGCTCGCTCGTGCCGACGCGGTTGACCAGCGTGCCGAGCAGGCGGCTCGAGATCGTCACGATATCGCCGGCCTTGTGGGTGAAGCCGCCGCCCGCCGTGTCGCGATCCTCGACCGGCGCGAACAGCGTGCCGAGGAACAGCATCGCGCCGTCCGGGTACTGGTGCGTCGCGCCGATCGCCTGCGCGACGAGATCGAGCGGATCGCGGGTGATCTGGTCCATCGAGCTCGTGCCGTGCAGCACGAAGCCATCCTCCCCTCCGACACGCAGCGCCACCGTCGCGCGCCGCACGTCGTCGATCGAGAAGCTTTCGTCGAACAGCCGCACGAACGGGCCGATCGCGCACGAGCCGTTGTTGTCCTTGGCCTTGCCCAGGAGCAGCGCGCTTCGCCCTTCGAAATCGCGCAGGTTCACGTCGTTGCCCAGCGTCGCGCCGCGCACGCGGCCGCGGCTGTCGATCGCGAGCACGATCTCCGGCTCCGGGTTGTTCCAGACGGAGCCCGGATGCACGCCGATTGCCGTGCCCGACCCCAGCGACGACAGCACCGGCGCCTTCGTGAAAATCTCCGCGTCCGGGCCGATGCCGACTTCCAGGTACTGGGACCACATGCCGCGCGCGATCAGCAGTTGCTTCAGTTCCTGCGCTTGCGCTGAGCCGGGCCGCAGCGTCGCGAGACGGTCTCCGACCAGCGACTGGATCTCCTCGCGCAACTGCGCGGCGCCGTGCGGATCGCCCTTGGTCCGCTCCTCGATCACGCGCTCGATCAGGCTGCCGGCGAACGTGACGCCCGCCGCCTTGATCACCTGCAGGTCGCATGGCGCGAGCAAGTGCGCGGCGCCGGCGTCTCCTGTGTCGGCCGGCGCGTTCGCCAGCAGACTGTCGAGCGTGCCGATCCACCGCCCCGGCATGCCGCGCACGACGGCAACCGGGTCGTCGCGCTCGAGCAGGTCGCTCATCGTCGGCGCGACATCGGACAGGTCGAACACACCATCTTCCCGCACGGCGACGAGCGCCGGCCCGGCGGGCGTGGACGCGGTGGCCGGCAGCCATGCGCGCCCGACGAGCGTGCCGGCGGCGCCGTCCTCGGGGAGCGTGTTGCGGGCGGTCAGGGCAAGCGGCAGGGTCATCGTCGTCTCCAGGATCGTTGTCAGGGCACGCCGGCCGGCGTCGCGGCGAGCAAAGCGAATGTCAGCCACTTTAGGGACGATTGCCATAACAATCCAATCGCTTATTCAGTAGAATCGATTCCGATCAGTTATCGATATGACCGGGTTTACCTGATGCGCCCCACGACCGTCCCGCCGCCCTCGACCCTCCTTGTCCGCCTGCGTTTCCGCCACCTGCAGTTGCTCGATGTGCTCGGGCGCACCCGCAACCTGCGCATCGCCGCCGAGCAGATGCACATCACGCAGCCGGCCGCCACCAAGATCCTCGGCGACATCGAGGACATGCTGGAAACGCCGCTGTTCACCCGCCTGCCGCGCGAGATGCGCCCGACCGAGCTGGGCCTGTTCGCGATCCGCTACGCGAGCGCCGCCGTCGCCGATCTCGGCCGGTTCGCCGGTGAGTTCGACACGCTGCGCGCGGGCGGACACGGTCACCTGACGATCGGCGCGATTTCCGCGTCGGCGGCGCAGGTCGTGGCCGACGGCATCCGCGACATCCTGCGCGAGCGGCCGCGCCTCGTGGTCAAGCTGGTCGAGCAGAGCAGCGATCAACTGGCCGCCTGGCTCGAAGAGAAGAAGATCGACATCATGGTCGGCCGGCTGACCGAGCCACGTCACCAGGCGATCTTCGATTTCGAGGCATTGGCGGCCGAGCCGGTGTGGGTGGTCTGCGGCCGGCACCATCCGCTGCTCGCGCACGCGCGGCCGGAGTTCGCGGATCTCGCCGCATGGCCATGGGTGCTCTACCCGCCGGCTACCGCGATCCGTCAGCTGTTCGAGGAAACCATTGCCGCTGCGGGCATCCGCTCGGTGGCCGGGATGATCGAGACGTCGTCGATTTTCTCGACGCTGCAACTGCTGCAGTCGAGCGACACGCTGTCGCTGCAACCGCGCGCCGCGGTCGAGAAATACGTCGCCGAAGGGCTGCTTGGCCAGTTGCCGGTGCCGATCCGCCGGTCGATGAGCCGATATGGCGTCGTGACGCGCAAGGGCGAGCGGCCGTCGGAGCCAATGGCTGCGTTTATTGACGCGCTTCGCCGGGCCGTTGGCCGCAAGGCGGAACAGGAGGATTGATCGCCGCGGAAGATCGTCGGGCGTCGGTCGAATCTGTCGACCGCGGTTGGTGCGTCCGAACAGCGTCGGAATTCTCACGGTGAATCACCGCTGTTGAATTTGCTTCGGCAGGTGGGCGGGCAGCCGAGGTGGCAGGTGTCGTGTTGCTGTTGCGGCGGGCACCGAACCGATCCGAACGAACAGAACACGCAGCAGTCAACAGGCCGGAAGCGAATCCGATAAGATAAGTATTCTTATCACAATGCACCGATTTTCATTCAAAACTCGACCGTGAACAAATACACCGGGCAACGCGCCCCCTCCTGCCCGCGACCCGGTATTTGCCGGGCTCGGCATGACGAAACGCGAAGGCACGCAAAAGCACGCAAAGACACGGGAAGACAGCTGACGCATGCAGCGAAACGCGCGAACGAAGTGCTGCTCCGACGCGTCATCCGCGCGTATGTCGCAATTTGCCGTCGATACGCTGCGGCAGCCTCAGCAGGTTGAAGATCGGGCAGACCGCGTCGACCGCCTGATGCAGCGCCCGCAAGATTCAACCGTCGAACGCGTGCCAGCTCATCCGGTAGTCGACTGAAACGACCATTCAGGCCCTTTGCAAAATGTCTGTCGCCTGCTCGGCGTCGGCCAGCGAGTCGAGCGCGAGATAAGCAATGAACTGCGAGCCGAGCACGGCAGCGGATACGCCACGGAGATTAATTCCGCCGTCCGACAGTTTCTGGGTCAGCTCCGCGATGATCCCGAGCTGGTCCAGCCCCATCACACGAATGGAGTGCAGGCTCGCGGTAGGATTGAATCCCACCTGGGTGGCAGCACGGATCTCTTGCTCTCCCTGCAGCGGCGCGACGAATACCACCCCTTTGCCTGGTGCCTCCGGTGCGCGCCGGGCGACAACGAATTGCAAATCCGCGCCCGCATCCCGCAGCGCGTTCAACACGTGTGCAAGACCGCCCGGCTTGTCCTCGATGGTAGCCGCCCAGACGTCAACGCGTTCCACGAGCAGTTCCATGACCCCTCCGAAAAATCGGACCTCGATGAAGACAATCTATGTCGCGTATGACCGGCGAGCAAGTCCGCTTGCGCGAGGGGTGGTATGCAAGCGCGTCCAGGAATCCGATGATTTCTCCGACGGGGGGCGCAAGCCGAGCATGACCGCCTGCCGATGCGGCCATTGAAGCAGCTCGTCGTCTGGAAAGGGCCGCTTTGCTTGCCATCGACGCGAGTTCTGTTCGAACGCATGCTCTCGTTTGCGTTTGCCGTCGAACTCAAACTGTCGTCGACCGCTCGGCGCATGAAGGAGGGAGAGCGCCTCGATTCAAGGCGGCTGATCTGGCATGCACAGGGACATGCACACCGGGAAATCGACGTCTGGACGTCTTGCGAACTCAGCCCGCGCTACGCTTTGTCTGCTTGCCGAGCGCGCTTTTTGTCTTGTAGCTCACGCCGTGTTGCTCGAGATACTCGCGAATCAACTGCCGCACGACTTGCGACGGCGTCAGGTCCTGCTCCGCGCAGAGCATGTCGAACGCCTCTTTCTTGGCGGGATCGATCAGGATGGTCAAGCGTGCGGTTTTCGTTTCCATTGCAGGACGGAGTCGGTAAATATGTTAATTTGATTGTAATGCATCGGCCCTTGCGTACAGCGCCGGAAGGCATTCGGCACACGCGTGTTGATCAGGCTCGGCGACAGCACCTCAGGCAGGATCCGCCGCCGACACGGCGAAGTCGGGTTTCGCTCCACCTTATGCGGGCTCATGACCTGCGGTCAAGCCGATAGAGATAGTCGAGCACGTCGTCGACAACGGGCACGATCGCCAGCGTGACGAGCGCCGCGGCAAGCGGCACGGTCGACACGTAGCCGACATGCTTGAAGCCGATTGCGCCGGCCAGCCCTCCGACGAAGAACGACGCCAGCATCGTTGCGTGAATCCTGAGCTTCGCGCGGTTCGCGATCACCGCCTGCGCGTGCATATCCGCATTCGAGCGATTCCAGTAAAAGAGTTTGCCGAGTTCGATGCCGAGGTCCGTCACGATGCCCGTCATGTGCGTCGTGCGGATTTCCGCCCCCGACAGCTTCGTGATCATTGCGTTTTGCAGCCCCATGATGAAGCACAGCAAGATGACCGTGACCGGCATGAAGAACGCTTCCCACAGCGCGAGATGGCTGCCGAGCAGCCCGAACAGGAGCAGGAGCGCGGCTTCGACCAGCAGCGGCAGCACATACTGGCTCTGCAGGCCGCGGCGGCGCCCCCAGTTGACGAGCACCGCCGAGCAGCCGGCGCCCACCAGGAACGACGCGAGCGAACCCACTCCGGCCAGCACGAGCCGGATGTCGCCCAGCGCCGTCTGATCCGCAATCGCCGACACGATCCCGCTCATGTGGGACGTGTATTGCTTGACCGCGAGGAAACCGCCGGCATTGGTTGCGCCGGCGACAAAGGCAAGCGAAAACCCGAGCTGGCGGTTCGCGGCCGCGCTGCGGTGTTTTCCCGTCAGGCTTCGGAAGTACTGCGCTGGCATAGGATCTTTCCCCATTCGCCCGGATCGGGGGCAACGACGCCCTGAGCAGCGCTCAGCGCGCCGCAACAAACCGCCACGGCCGCCCGTTCCATCTGGAGATTTATGAGATTTTCATGATAACGGCATTATCATACCTTGTTATCCGGATTGGTCTTTCGGTGTCATAATGCGACCAGGAATACGTCGCGGGGGATGCGGCTATTCCAACCCACTCGTCCAACCCGAGCGTACTGGAGACATTCCGGATGGCATCCGTGCCGGTCGTCCATTTCGTCCTGCTGGCCGTGGCCGCGTGGCTCGCGGTCGGCACGCTGGGGTTCGGGGCGCTGCGTCGCACGCGACTGGTGGCCCACGGCCTTTTCCCGCTCGGCGCATTGGTCGGACTGCTCGTCGGCGCGGCGGGCCTCGCCGGCATCTTTGCCGAACCGTCTGTCGCGGTGCTGCCGATCGGGCTTCCCGGCTTGCCCTTTCATCTTCGTCTCGATCGCTTGTCCGGCTATTTCCTGTTCGTGCTCGGCCTCGTCAGCACGGGGATTGGTGCCTTTTCAGCCGGCTACTTCCGCAAGGGTGAAGGATCCCCGCCCGGGCTGATCTGCTTCGAATACCACGCCTGCGTCGCGAGCATCGCACTGGTGTTGATCGCGGACGACGCATACGTGTTCATGGTCGCCTGGGAGATGCTGACGCTGTCCGCGACGTTTCTCGTCATGACCAACCACCGGATCGGCGAGATTCGCCGGGCCGCTTATCTGTATTTCCTGATCTCGCACGTCGGCGCGCTCGCGCTGCTGCTCTGCTTCGGCATTCTGCAGGCGCGCACCGGCGACTACACCTTCGCCAACCTGCGCGCGCAGTCGCTGGATGCCTTCCCCGCGTCGTTCGCCTTCCTGTTCGCGCTCGTCGGGTTCGGCGCGAAGGCCGGGATCTTCCCGCTGCATGTGTGGCTGCCGGAGGCCCACCCCGCGGCGCCGTCGCCGGTCTCGGCACTTCTAAGCGGATTCGTGCTGAAAGTCGGCCTGTACGGCTTGCTTCGCGTCCTGTTCGACCTATTGCACGTGCAGATCGCGTGGTGGGGCGTGCTGCTGATCATGATCGGCGTCGGCACCGCGCTGCTCGGCGTGGTGTTCAGCACCATCCAGGTCGACATGAAGCGCCTGCTCGCCTATTCGTCGATCGACAACGTCGGCCTGATGATCGTCGCGCTGGGTCTCGCGGTGCTGTTTCGCGCGTACGGGATGACGAGCCTGTCCGCGCTCGCGCTGACCGCGATGCTCTACCAGGTCGTCGCGCATGCGGCATTCAAGAGCTTGCTGTTCCTGGGTACGGGCGCCGTGCTCCACGCCACCGGCGAGCGCAATCTCGGCAGGCTCGGCGGACTGATTCGCTTCATGCCGTGGACCGCGTGGGCTGTGCTCGTGGGTGTCGCGGCCAGCGCGGGCCTGCCACCGCTCAGCGGATTCGTGGCCGAGTGGCTGTTGCTGCAGGGCTTTCTGTTCGCACCGCAGTTGCCGGATTCGGTACTCGCCATGACAGTGCCGATCGCCGCCGCGCTGATCGCCATGTCGGCCGCACTGGCCGGCTACACGATGGTCAAGTTCTTCGGCATCGTGTTCCTCGGGCAACCGAGAGAAGCGAAGCTGAACCGCGCCCGCGACGCGAACACGTGGGAACGGCTTGCGTTCTGCTGGTTCGCGGCCGCCAGCGTGCTGCTCGGGCTGATGCCCGCGCAGTTCGTCAAATTGCTGGATCGCGTCACGCACGCGCTGGTCGGCGCCGGCGTCGGCGCGGACAATCATGGCTGGCTGCTGTTCGCGCCCGTGTCGGCCGCTCGCGCGAGCTACATGCCGGCGGCGTTCATGCTGTTCTTCATTGCATGCTGCGGGCTCGCATGGGTGCTGGTGCGGCGTTTCTATCACGGCCGGCTGCGCCGCGCGGCGCCGTGGGGCTGCGGCTTCCCGTTCACGACCGCGCGAATGCAGGATACGGCGGAAGGCTTCGGGCAGCCGATCCGCGAAATCTTCGCACCGCTGCTGCACATCGAGCGGCAATTGCCGTCGCCATTCGACGCACAGCCGGCCTACCGGGTGTCGGTGACCGATCGCACCTGGTCCGCACTCTACGCGCGCATCGCGGCACTCACGCAACGCACCGCCGACTGGGCGGGTCGCCTGCAGACAGGCAAGATCGCGGTTTACCTGACATACAGTTTCGTCGTGCTGATCGTGCTGCTGATGTTGGTGAGACGATGGTAACCCTGTCCGGCGTCATCTCGCAGACTCTCGAAATCGTGATAGCGATCGCGGCCGCGCCATTGCTCACGGGCTGGGTCAACCAATGCCGCGCCTGGCTTCAGAACCGGCGCGCGCCGTCCATCTGGCAGCCCTACCGGATGCTCCACAAGCTGTTCAACAAGGAATCGGTCATCGCGCACGGCGCGAGCCCCGTGTTCCGCGGCGCGCCCTATGTCGTCTGGGCCGCCATGACGCTCGCGTGCGCGATCGTGCCGACACTGTCGACCGAGTTGCCGCTGTCGCCCGCCGCCGATGCGATCGCGCTCGTCGGCCTGTTTGCGCTCGCGCGCGTCACGCTGTCGCTCGCGGCGATGGACGTCGGCACGGCGTTCGGCACGCTCGGCGCCCGCCGCGAAATGCTGATCGGCTTCCTCGCGGAGCCGGCACTGCTGATGGTGCTCCTGTCGGCCTCGCTGATTACGCAGTCGACGCTGCTGACGAGCATCGTCGCGACGCTCGGTCGCGGCGAGCTCACGATCTATCCGAGCCTGGCGTTCGCCGGCATCGCGTTCACGCTGGTCGCGCTGGCCGAAAATGCACGGCTGCCTGTCGACAATCCGACCACTCACCTCGAGCTCACGATGATCCACGAGGCGCTGATCCTCGAATACTCGGGACGGCACCTTGCGTTGATGGAGTGGGCGGCAAGCCTCAAGCTGTTCGCCTATTCGTGCATCGGTCTCGCGTTGTTCGTGCCTTGGGGCATCGCGAATGCGGGCGATCCGGTTGCGCTGCTGCTGGCGGTGCCGGTGCTCTTCATCAAACTGACGGCAGGCGGTGTCGCGCTCGCCGTGGTCGAAACGGCCAACGCGAAGATGCGCATCTTCCGGGTACCGGAATTCCTGGCGACCGCCTTCCTGCTGGCCGTGATCGGCATGCTCGTCCACCTGCTGCTGGGGGCATGAATGCACGCCTATGCGACACAACTGATCAATTTCCTCGCGGCCGTGCTGCTGATGCTGTCGTTCGCGATGCTGAGCCAGCGCCGGATCCTGTCCCTGATCCATCTCTATACGCTGCAGGGCGTCGCACTCGTGTCGGCGAACCTGATCCTCGGCTTCGTCACGGACGACGTGCACCTGTATGTGTCCGCCGGGCTGACACTCGTGCTGAAGGTCGGCGTGATCCCGTGGTTCCTGTATCGGCTCGTTCGCAGGCTCGACGTCAAGACCGACGTCGAGCCGCTCATCAATATTCCGACCACGCTGCTGATCGGCATCGTCCTCGTGATCGTCGCGTTCAATGTCGCCGCGCCGATCAGCCAGCTCGCGACATCCGTCGCACGCGGCACGCTCGGCATTGCGCTCGCGTGCGTGCTGCTGTCGTTCATGGCGATGATCACGCGCGCAAAGGCCATTCCGCAGGTGATCGGCTTTCTGTCGATGGAAAACGGGTTGTTCTTCGCAGCGGCGGCCGCGACCAACGGCATGCCGATGATCGTCGAACTCGGCATCGGGCTCGACGTGCTGATCGGCATCCTGATTCTGGGCGTCTTCATGTTCCAGATTCGCGAGCAGTTCGACAGCCTGGACATCCATCACCTCGAGAAACTCAAAGATGAATGACGCCCACGTCGTGCTCGCCGTGCTCGGCCTGCCGCTCGCGGGCGCCGCGTGCCTGGCCTGCGTGCGATCGAGCCGGGTCGCGCGCCATCTGAACATCGGCTTCAGCTTCCTGACGTTCGCGGCAACATGGATGCTTGCCGCGCGCACCGTCGAGCACGGCCCGTCGTTCGCATTCGGACGCGCGTTTTTCGTCGATCCGCTCAATGTCTATCTCGTTGCGCTCACGGCGTTCGTCGGCTGGACGACATCGCTGTTTTCCCGGCCCTACATGCAGATCGAGGAGGCCCGCGGCCGGATGACAGCCGCGCGGATGCGGCTCTATCACAGCATGTATCAGCTCTTCATGTTCGCGATGCTGCTCGCGCTGCTGACCGACAACGTCGGCGTGCTGTGGGTTGCCATGGAAGCCGCCACGCTCGCCACCGTGTTGCTCGTCAGCGTGTACCGTACCGCCGCGAGCCTCGAAGCCGCATGGAAGTACTTCATCCTGTGCGGCGTGGGCATCGCCCAGGCGCTGTTCGGCACGATCCTGTTGTATCTCGCCGCGAGCCGGCAACTGACCGACGGCGACGCGTTGCTGTGGACGAGCCTGGCCGCGGTCAGGACGCAGCTCGACCCGACGATCGTGTCGATCGCCTTCGTGTTCCTGCTGGTCGGCTACGGGACCAAGGTCGGCCTCGTGCCGATGCATAGCTGGCTGCCGGACGCGCATGCCGAAGGTCCGACGCCGATTTCGGCGGTGCTGTCCGGCCTGCTGCTGAACGTCGCGCTGTATGCGGTGCTGCGCTGCAAGGTGCTGGCCGACGGCGCGCTCGGCAATGGCCTGCCGGGACGGTTGCTGATCGGTTTCGGGCTCGTGTCGGTCCTGATCGCGTCGTTCTCGCTGTTCCGGCAGAAGGACGTGAAGCGCCTGTTCTCGTACTCGTCGATCGAGCATATGGGCTTGATGACGTTCGCGTTCGGGCTCGGCGGCCCGATCGCGACGTTCGCCGGGCTGCTGCACATGACGGTCCATTCCCTCGTCAAGTCGGCGATCTTCTTCGCGGTCGGCCATGCCGCGCAGAAGGCCGGCACGCAGGCGATCGACGGCATTCGCGGGCTGCTGCAGGTCAGCCCGACGGTCGGCTGGGCAATGATGCTCGGCGCGCTTGCGATTCTCGGCCTGCCGCCGTTCGGCGTGTTCGCGAGCGAATTCCTGATCCTGACGACGGCCATGAACACGCTCCCGTGGAGCGCGCCGTTGCTGCTGCTCGGGCTCGCCGTCGCGTTCGCGGCGATCTTCGCGCGCGTGCAGCGGATGGTGTTCGGCGAAACGACGACGGCGACGCCGCTCGAACACCGGCCGGCGCTGCTGCCGGTGTTCGTGCACCTGGGACTCGGCCTGATGCTGGGCCTGTACGTGCCGCCCTATCTGGCGACGTGGTATCGCCAGGCTGCAACGATGCTGGCAGGATAAACGATGCGACTCGACTTGATTCAGGCGAACGGCTCGGCTCGCATCCGGCACGAGGCAGGCCAGGTTCCGGCTACCGTGGTGGATGTCGACGAACCGCGCTGGCTCGACATCGCGCATACCGCCCGGATGGCGGGAAGCCGGCTCGTTGCGATGTGGGGCGGCGAAACGCCCGAGCGCGCATGTTCGGTCAACGCGGCGTACGAATGCGACGACGGCGTCCTGTGGGTCCGTCTCGCGACAGGGCAGGAACCACGCGCCGACGGCGACTATCCCGATCTCGCGGGCGTGTTTCCCGCCGCAACCCGCATGCAGCGCGCCATTTTCGACCTGACCGGCCTGCGCGAGCGCGATGCGCGCGACACGCGCCCGTGGCTCAATCACGGCAACTGGCCCGGCGACTACTTTCCGCTGCAGAAGCAGGCAACCGGAATCGAGCGATTCGAATCGAGCGAAGCGGATTATCCGTTCGTGCAGGTTGCCGGCGACGGTGTGCACGAAATCGCGGTCGGGCCGATTCACGCCGGCACCATCGAGCCGGGCCATTTCCGGTTCTCCGTCGTCGGCGAGAAGGTGCTGCGGCTCGAGGAACGACTCGGCTATGTGCATCGCGGCGTCGAACGGTTGTTCGAACGGACGGCCGCCTCGAACGGTCATCGCGTTGCGGGCCGGATCGCCGGCGACTCGACTGTCGCGTTCTCGTGGGCCTATTGCATGGCGCTCGAGCAGGCATGCGGCACGGCCGTGCCGGCGCGTGCGCTGGTGCTGCGCGCACTGCTGCTCGAGCGCGAGCGCATCGCCAATCACCTCGGCGACCTCGGCGCGCTCGGCAACGACGCCGGATTCGCGTTCGGTCTCGCGCAGTTCTCGCGGCTCAAGGAGAACTGGATACGGGCCAACGACGGCGTCTTCGGGCATCGCTACCTGATGGACCGGATCGTGCCGGGCGGGCTGGCCGTCGACATTGATCCGGAGGACGCGGCCGTCCTCACCGAACAGTGCGAACGCATCGCGCGCGACGTGCACGTGATGCGGAAGATCTACGAGGACCAGTCCGGGCTGCAGGACCGGTTTCTCGGCACCGGCCGATTGAATGCCGACGTTGTCGCGCATTTCGGCGTGCGCGGCCTGGCCGCCCGCGCCAGCGGCCAGACATTCGACGTGCGCGCGAACCTGCGGCCGGCCCCTTACCACGACCTGGCCGTCAAGGCGGCAAGCGATGCGCGCGGCGACGTTGCCGCGCGGGTCGCCGTCCGATTTGCCGAAATCGACGAATCGCTGCGCCTGATGGCTGACCTGCTGGCGAATCTTCCGGAAGGGCCGATCGCCAGCGGCGTCACGCCCGCGGCGGCACCATCCACGGGAGTCGGCTGGGTGGAGGGTTGGCGCGGCGATGTATTCGTCGCGCTCGAGACAGCCGCGGGCGATGCCATCGCGCGCTGCCATTGCCACGATCCGTCCTGGCAGAACTGGCCGGCGCTCGAGCACGCGATCATCGGCAACATCGTTCCCGATTTCCCGCTGATCAATAAATCGTTCAACCTGAACTACGCGGGGCACGATCTCTGATGTGGCAACTCATCCGTCAATTCGCGCGCACTGAATTTCCCGACGAACCCGTGCCGGCCACCGAAGCCGCCTGGCGACACGAGGCGCAGCAGATTCGTCAGGACATTCTCGACCTCCTCGGCCGCGCATTGTGCATCCGGCAGATCGACGCGGGTTCGTGCAACGGTTGCGAACTGGAGATCCACGCGCTGAACAACCCGTACTACAACATCGAAGGGCTCGGGATCAAATTCGTCGCCAGCCCGCGCCATGCGGACCTGCTGCTCGTGACCGGACCCGTCACGCTGAACATGAAGGCCGCCGTGCTCGCCGCGTACGACGCCACGCCGGCACCGAAACTGGTCGTCGCAGCCGGCGAGTGCGCGTGCACGGGCGGCATCTTTGCCGACAGCTATGCGGTGTGCGGTCCCGTTTCGTCGGTCCTGCCGGTCGATGTAACCATCCCCGGATGCCCGCCCCCTCCGATCGATTTGCTGCGCGGCATTTTGACCGCTTGCCGATCACGCGAGGATTGAAGCGGATGCCCGTGGCAATCCTTCAGTCGGGCGATGAGGCCCGGATATCCGGAGCCATGACGTCGTCTTGTTCGAACGCAAGCCGGTCCCGGCGCAAAGCGACAGAACGATCCGCGCGCGAACGGAAACGGGATGCCCACACGCTTCGCGCCGCGCGGTATCCCTGCAACTTTTATTGAGGCGAAGGAAAAACTGTATGGCTGAAAAAGGTAAAGACCAGATCGTTCGTGCGTTCCGCGCGGTCTTCCTGGCGTTTCTCGGCGTCAACAAACGAAAAAATCTCGAAGCGGATGCAACGCAGCTCAACCCCTTCGCTGTCGTCATTGCCGCATTCGTTGCGCTTGGCGCATTCATTGCGCTGCTGTTGTTAGTCGTTCATTGGGTCGTCGGTTGACGGTTCGCCGCAACGAATGGGCGACGCCGCGCGCGCATCTCGGGCTTCCGTATCCGCCGAACCCGAACGCGCGCGCGGCGTGAGCATCGGCCGCTTCGGTCTGCCGGCAGCCGCACGCACATTCACGCGGCAGGGTGCGCGGCGCGCCGTTCGTCGCTCGCGCGAATGCCGCGCATCACCGCCCGATCGGCAGCCCCGTCGGTTCGATCCACCCGAGCCGGTACGCGATCAACAGCGACAGGAACAGCGTGATCGACAATCCGACGCGCGCCGCCAGCGACCATGCCATCCGCTTGCTCCCGCCGCGGTCGTGATTCATGAAATACAACGCGAAAACCAGGCTTCCGATAATCATCACGAAAGCCGCCGAAACCAGCGCAATCTTCATTGTTTGTGTTCCTCCAGACCCGAATCGGCCTTCAGCAGTTCGGCCAGCCCTTGCCGCTCGGCAGCGACGTCGGCGACGCCCGACGCCGGCCAGTCCAGCGCCACGCCATTACCCAGCGAATCGCGCACGAGCGTCTGGTAACGCCGGTCGCTGATCCTGCCCTGCTCCATCGCTTCCGATATCTCATGCCGAAACGGTAGCGGAAAGCTCGCGTATCCGCGCGACAGCGCCGCATATTGCCGCGCGTCGATCTCTTTCGACGACGGCACGACGGCCCACACCACGACGGCCACGATGGCTGCGAAGGGAATCGCCGTGTAGCGAAGAACGAACTTGATCGGAGTCATGAGGCGGATATCGAAGTAGCGGCGAAGTAGCGGCACACGCGGCCCGTGTGGAGCCGGAAGCAGGACAACCGGTCGCGCGGACGACGTAGCCGCTCGGACAAGCCGGGGCCGGCCGTGCCGGCCGACATTGTACTTAAAGCGACTAACAGAGCATGATAATCTCGTTATCACATTTTGCGGATGATGCGAGCACCCGGTGCCTTGGGCGGACGGACCGCGCGGCGTGACGCTCGCGGCCATGCCCGTGATCGACGACCGGTTCGCGTGACGCGAACGCCGGTGTTGAATCCGCGCGCACCGCAATGGCGCATTCGGACATGACACCGAAAGCGGATGGATTATAATTTGATTAACATATCGACCACCCCTGCCTCACGATGGAAACGAAAACCGCCCGCCTGACCGTCCTGATCGACCCTGCCAAGAAAGAAGCGTTCGACATGCTCTGCGCGGAGCAGGATCTGACGCCGTCGCAAGTCGTGCGGCAGTTGATCCGCGAGTATCTCGACAAACACGGCGTCACGTACAAGACCAAGAGCGCGCTCGGCAAGCGGGTGAAGTAAGCGCGGTCGAACCCACGGCGCCGTCACGCGCAGATTTCCCATCGGGCATGTTCACGCGCGCGCCAGACGAGCCGTTCGGGATCAATGCATTCCCCTGCCTTCATGCGCCGGGCGGTGGCCGACAGCTTGAGCTCGCCGGCCGATCCGAACCCCAGTGCGCGCTCGAGCAGGATCCGCAGCGACGGCAGCGGATTGCCGTTCTTCCAGGCGAACGCGATGAAGTTGTTGTCGTCGCCGCACGGCACCAGTGCGTATGAATCGTCGAACACCGTGCGCAGTTGCTCGAGATGCCGCGGCAACGCCGGATCGTCGTCCATGAAATTGATCGCGAGCACGCCCGTTTCGCTCAACCGTGCACGACACGCATCGAGAAAGGCGGTGCCCGTGCAGCGGCCCCGCATGCCGTCGGCGACGAACGCGTCGTGCAGGATCACGTCCGCCCGAACCTCCGGCCTTGCCACGTAGTCGGCGCCGTCCGCGCAGACCACCGCGAAGCGCGCGTCGTCTTGCGGAATCCTGAACACGTCGCGCAGCGCGATCACCTCCGGGTTGATCTCGACCGCGTCGATCGCCGCGCCGGGCAGTTGCCGATAGCAGTATTTCGCGAGCGATCCGCCGCCGAGCCCGATCATGCAGATGCGCGCGGGCACCGGCTGCAGCAGCAGGAAACCCATCATCACGCGCGTATAGCCAAGTTCGAGCCTGACCGGATCCTTCAGCGACATGAAGCTCTGCGTGCCGAAGTGGTCGAAGTGCAGCGACACCGCGTGTTTCGTCTCGAGCACGAACGGACGGCCGTCGTTCAACGGCATCGCCAGGAACCGCAGGAACGCGTCATAGGAAATTCGATCCTCGCTCATGCTCGGCAGGCCCGGTTGATCGGAGAGTCGTTCGTACCGCGTGCGGTCATACCTTCTTCAGATAGCAGGCCTTCAGCATGAAGCCGCCCATGTCGGTCTTGCAATCGACTTCGTGATCGCCGCCGACGAGACGGATGCTCTTGACCTTGGTGCCCATCTTCAGCGTGATCGACGAACCCTTCACGCGCAAGTCCTTGATCAGCACGACCGAATCGCCGTCCGACAGCACGTTGCCGTTCGCGTCCTTGACGACGTCGCCCGCCGGTTCGTCACCCGCTTCGGCGCCGGCGCCGGCCGACCATTCATGACCGCAGTCCGCGCACACGTACAGCGTGCCGTCCGGGTAGGTGTTTTCCATCGCGCATTGCGGGCAGGCGGGGGCGGCGTTCATTGCAGCTTCCATTCAGTGGGAGTTCGGGTCAATCGATAAAAAATGCCGGGCATGCAAGCGCGCGGCCCGGGCTGCGCGTGCCGCGCAGCCGTCGACAGACCGACGGGCCGCGCATCACGCACACAACATTATAATGCAATACACATAAACCGGCTGCCGTATTATAATCACCCACTTTCGATCATTCGCCGGACTTGATGGCGGTTTCACTGAGGATGTCGACATGTTCGAGATGAATGATGCCCCGGCGCCGGGCGCGCAATGCCCGGCGCCCTGTCGGGAAGCCGCATTCCGCGCACGCCCGCCGTGCTGCCGGCCGGCCATTGCACGCCGTTCCGGCAACTTTCCCCGAGGCTGATCCGCATCGTGGCAACCGTTGTCTACGTTGAAATCGGCGCCGCGTGGAACCGCAGCCGCGCGATGACGTCGCGCGACGCGATCGTCGCGGCGGCACACCGCTTCGAAAGCGACATCCTGCTGCTCGCCAACGGGCTCAGCGGCAGCGCGAAGGACGCAACGGCCATCGCGGCGCTGCAGATGCATGGCGGCACGTCCGCGCAGGTGCTCGCCACCGGCCCCGACGAGGAAGCCGCGCTCCAGGCGCTGCTGCCTTTGCTCCAGGCGGGCTGACACCGCGTCGCCCGATCCCACGGCCTCGTGCCGTTCACCCTGAATCACCACTCTCCGAGGAAGCGATGAACGACAACGTCATGTCCAGCACCCCCAACCTGTCGGCCTCCGCAATCTGGGCGCTCGAGCGTCTCGCCGATGTGCGCTACGGTCGCGATGCGCCGGCGCTCGGCTGGTCGGTCGCGCAGGAACTCGTCGGCGCGGGCTTCGTCAGCCATGCCACGAATGGCCGCTCCGGCGCGTCGATCACCGCGCACGGGCGCAACTTCCTGAAGAGCCGGAAGTAGGCATCGCCGGCACGGGCGCGATGCCGCTTCATGCGAAGCGCGCGAGCGCGCCCATGTTCTCCGGGAAGAAGCTCGCCAACAGTCCGCCGCGCGTGACTTCCGAAACACGCTGCCGCCGAATGCCCCGCATTCGTTGAGCGCCCGGCGCCACGCTCAGGCCGCGAGGTCGTCATGCGGTCGCTCGGCCGTGCCTGCGCCGTCGGACGTTCACGGCGATCATCCACTCGCACGCGATCGCAATCCCCGAGGTACACGGGGATTTGCGGCCGCGCCGGGTTTCCGCGGTATCGTACGGGGCCCGAGGGCGGCGCACAGCGCCGCCCTCGCCTTCCTTTCCCCATGGAACGCCCGATGACATCCAGCGCCCTGCCGCCCGTCACGTCCCCGCCCGTGCTCGACACCCCTCGCCTGATCCTCGCAGGCCATCCGCTCGGCGACTTCGACGCGCTCGCCGCGATGTGGGCCGAGCCGGACGTCGTCGCGCACATCTTCAACGGCAAGCCGTCGGCGCCGCGCGACTCGTGGATGCGGCTGCTCGCGTATCGCGGGCTGTGGCCGCTGCTCGGCTACGGCTATTGGGCAATTCGCGAGAAGGCATCGGGCCGCTACGTCGGCGATCTCGGCTTCGCCGACTTCCACCGCGCGGTCGAGCCGTCGATTCGCGGCGTGCCGGAAGCCGGCTGGGCGCTCGCGAGCTGGGCGCACGGCAAGGGCTATGCGACCGAAGCGCTGTCGCATGCGCTCGGCTGGCTCGATGCACAGAACCGGTTCGAACGCAGCGTGTGCCTGATCGCACCGACCAACGTCGCGTCGATCCGCGTCGCGGAGAAGGCCGGGTATGCCGATCCGGTGCGGATCCGCTTCAACGACGCCGATTCGCTGCTGTTTTCGCGCGTGTGCCGGTAAGCGCGATACCGCGCTCCGGCAGCAGCGCCGCGGCTAGCGTGCGCGGGTCGTCTCTCCTTGAGGAGGCGGCGTCGCACCAACCGTAGCAGCCCCTGCCGCCGCGCCGGCCGTCTGCCATCCGCCGCCCAGCGCGTTGCACAGCGCGACGAGATCGGTCGTCGTCTGCAACGCACCCTGCACCGCCTGCTGCCCCTCCGACCATTGCCGCTCGGCGTCGAGCACGTCGAGGAACGGTGACAGCCCCTTCCGGTAACGATCGCGCGCGAGTTCCAGCGCACCCTGCTCGGCCTTCACCGCGTCATCGAGCGCGGCCGCGCGCGTCTGGTCGGTGCGGTAGACGGCCAGCGCGTTGCCGCCGGTATTTGCGTAGTCGGCGCCTACCTGGTCGCGCGTCGCGAGCCACCACGCGAGTCCTGCGGTCACCAGCGCGAACACCACCGCGCCGACGATGATCAACGGTTTCCTGCCGGGCCACCAGCGTTCGCGCTTGCCTTTTCCGTTGTCGCCGCCGCCATCGCCACCGGTGCGGCCGCCGCGATCGTCGTGCGGATGGCCGTCGCCTCCGCCGCCGCCCGGCGCGTCCGTGTCGAGTTCGCCGTGGCGACCCTCTCCGGTGTGCCCACGGTTGCCGCCGTTGCCGGCGCGGTAGACGGTCGGGGATACAAGCCCGGTCGATGGCCCGATCATAGACGACGCAGCGTTCGCGTATGGCGCCGGGAAACCGGTCGACCACGCCGGCGTGCCGCGTCGTCCCGGTGTGAGCGCGCGCCGGAACCCGACGCGCGATCGCTCGTCAACGGACAACGGAAACAGGATCGCTTCAGGCATGAGATATCGCTCAAGGCGGCACTCGCGTGCGGCATTGCACGCGCCTGCCTCGAGCGTGTACACAAGCAAACGACGCGCCCGGCCGACGTGTCGTACGACGGATGCCGCCGGCACGCGCAATGCGCGGCGTGGATCCGATCATCAAGGATGACCGGCCCCGATGACACAAGCGACCTCCCTCGACACCGACTCGCAAGGACAGGACCGCGGCGACAGCACGCCCGGCCCCGAAGGCAAGCGCCACGGCACGGACACGCCGCCGCCGCGCAGCGCGCACGACCCCGCCGAAGGCAAGCCGGCCCCCTCCGACGACGACGCGTCGGCGCCTCGACCCGACGAACGGCCACACCGGACGCCGGCGCGCGAACGAAATGACAAGCGCTTGAAAATTTCGGGAGCGGCGAACTCCGTCGGCAACGAATGACGCCGGGCGTGAAAGCGGATGCGTGCGTCGCCGCCGCCGCCGCCGCGCGAACAGTGCGGTACGGAACTCGCCTTCTGCAAGCGGGTTTACACATCGACGTTGCGCGATGTGTGCTACCCCAGCACGTGCGTGTCCGTGTCGTGGGCGGGAATGCGGCTGACCGTTAGTTGCGATTTTGAGATTGCGCCGAAATCCGGAATGCCCGCCGGAAATCCCGACGCGCGGCGGTTCGCTGTCCGCACCGCCTGCACGAGCGCAGCCGCCGCAACGTAACCGACGGCAGCGCGCACACCGCGTCATGCCCTGCGCTCACGGCGTCGCGCCGTGCGCCTTCTGCCAGCGCTCCATCAGCGCGATCTCGTCGCGCTGCGCGGCAACGATCCGGCTCGCGAGCTTGCGCAGCATCGGATCCTTTCCGTATTTCAGCTCGACCTGCGCCATGTCGATCGCGCCCTGATGGTGCGGCGCCATGTGCGACACGAAATCGCGATCGGCGTCACCCGTGTAGCGCGCGCCCTCCATCGCGTCCATCATCCTGCGGTCGGCGCGCTTGTACGCTTGCGTCGATGTATCGGGAACGATCGCGGCGTCGGGCGGGCGAAGCTGGCCCAAGGCCGGCGCTACGGCTGCCGCGACGGTCGCGGCCAGCAGCGCGTACGCGGCACAGTGGCGGTTCGCGCGCGCCGGGCGACGAGTGAATGGATGCATGTCGAGGCTCCTCGATGAATGAAAGACAGGGGCGGCACATGTCGCGCGGCGGCCGGCGTTCACCGCCACCGCGCGCGCGCCTGCGCGTCGCCGCGCGCCACCAGCGCGCGGATGCGATCGGCCGTGCGGCACGCGATCGCCTGGATCGTCAGCGACGGGTTCACGCCGCCGACGGTCGGAAACACCGAGCCGTCGCAGACCCACAGGTTCGGGATGTCCCAGCTGCGACAGTCGGCATCGACGACGCTCGTCGCCGGGTCGTCGCCCATGCGCGCGGTGCCCGCGAGGTGACACGTGTCGTCCTGTTCGTGCCAGATGTCGCGCGCGCCGGCGGCTTCGAGCGAGTACCCCATCTGCGCGAACGCGTGACGCATCATCCGGCGGTCGTTGTCGTCGTACGAATAGGTGACGCGCGCGATCGGCAACCCGAACGCGTCGCGCTCGTCGGCGAGCGTCACGCGGTTCTCCACGCGCGGCAGCGTCTCGCCGACGATCTTCAGCCCGGCCTGAAAGTTGTAGCGCGCCATCTCGCGCTTGAGCGCGTCGCCCCACAGCCCGCGCCCGGCGAGCTTCCTCGCCCACTCGATCGGCAGTGGCCCCTGGCTCATCCAGCAATAGCCGCCGAAGAAGTCCTTGCCTTCGTCCGCGTAGTTCCAGTGCTCGGTGATCGACAGCGACGGCGGACCCTTGTACCAACGCACTTCGTCGTCCATCGTCCCCCACGACGCCTGGTTCAGCTGCGCCATCATGTAGCGGCCGACGAGGCCCGTGCTGTTGGCGAGCCCCTGCGGATGGCGTCCATTCGCGGACAGCAGCAGGAGCCGCGGCGTCTCGATCGCGTAACCGGCGACGACGACGTTGCGCGCGCGCTGGAAATGCGTGCGGCCGTCGCGCCGGAAATGCACGCCGGTCACACGGTCGCCTTCGGCCTCGATCCGCAGCGCCATCGCGAGATCGCGCACTTCGGCGCCGGCCGCGACCGCGCGCGGAATCCACGTGACGAGCGCGCTCTGCTTCGCGTTGGTCGCGCAACCGGAGATGCAGAAGCCGCGATACACGCACGGATGCGCGCGGCCGCGCGGGGCGGACAGCGTCGCGAGCGGCGTCGGCGTCCAGTCGATGCCGAGCGCCTCGGCACCGCGCGCGAGCACGAGCGCGGCCGCGTTCAGTTCGTGCGCACGGTACGGATAGCGCGGGCGCGGCGGCCCCCACGGGTAATGGACCGGCCCGCTGATCTTCAACGCCTGCTCGACCTCGCGGTAGTAACGCCACATCTCGCGCCAGTCGAGCGGCCAGTCGACGCCATAGCCGAGCGCCGTGCGCGAGCGAAACCACTCGGGCCGGAAACGCAGCGACACCATCGCGAAATGCACGGTGCTGCCGCCGACCGCGCGCCCGCTGTTGTTGCTGCCGAGGGTCAGCGGATTCTCGCCGTCGCAGATCCGCTCTTCGGTCCAGAACAGCTTGTGCTGGTGCGCTTCGTCGGACGCGAATTCCTCGAGCGGCCGCCACCAGGCGCCCGCATCGAGCGCGACGACCGAGAAACCGTGTTCGGCAAGCCGGCACGCCAGCGTGCCGCCGCCCGCGCCGGTGCCGACAATCACGAAGTCGACCGGGTCGTCGGCGCGGAACATCCGCATCGGCGACCAGCCGCCGACGCGCAGCGGGTCGGGCGCACGGCCGTCGCAACCGCGCGGCTTGCCGGCGGATAGCGGATCGTCAGCGGCCATCGCGATCGCCCTCCCCGTCCACCTGCGCTTCCCACGGATCGCGCCGGTTGAAATCCATGCGCACATAGCCGCGCGGGCTCGCCGGTCCGCCGAACCCGATCTCGTTCCATGCGAACGGGTGGCTGTAGTACGCGGCGCAAAGGTCCATCAGCACGCGCTTCGCGAAGAACGTGCGCGGGTCCATGCCGGCCCACGCGGATTCGACGGCCCTGTCGATCCTGCCGTGCTGGACCGCATCGAGCAGCGCATCGGCGTCTTGCGCGTCGAGCGACGCGAACGGGCGATCGTGCGCATGGCGCGCCATCGCGTCGAGCGCGGCGAGGCCCGTGTGCCACGCCGCACGCAGCGGCGGCAGCCGCGCATCGCGAAAGCCGTCACCTTCGTCGGTCGCGAGCCGTGCGTCGAGCAGCGCCGCAGTGGGCACCGACCCGACGACGCCCTTCCGCTGGGGGACGATCCGCTCGCATAGCGCACCGAGGGTCACGAACTGTTCGGCATCGAGATGACGCGGCGCGCTCGCGGCGACGCGCAGCCGTGCGTCGATCGCGCTGCGCGTCGCGTCGTTCCACGACGGCGTATCGCGCTTCGCGAGCACGTCGTATCCGGAATAGCTGGGCAGCGCGACCGGCTTGTCGTTCGGATGCTTCATCGCGCCTCCCGTTCGGCGAGCGCGGTCGCGGCGAGGCCGGCGATCGCGAGTGCCGTGAAGCTCGGCGGTGCCGGCAGCGGTGGCCCCGACAGCACGTTCTGCGACCAGTTGCGCCAGCCGCCCATCTGCCGTGCAACGCCGCGCGCGTGGAACGCGACGCCGACGAAGCCGAGCACAGCCGTCGCGCGCATCCACCAGCGGCAGACGCGCCGGTCGGCGGACGGGCGCGACAGCGCGAGCTGCGCGGCCGTCAATGCAGCCGCCGGCGGCACGACGAGCGGCACGAACATCGCGCGATGCTGGAACGCGCCGCGAAAGTGCAGCAACCCGACTTCGCCGAGCGTGCCGACGAGCCCCGCGGCGACCAGCGCGGCCAGCGCGCGGCCGGCCGGCAGCCCGGCAAGGCGCGGCGCGTCGGCCGGACACGCGCGCAGCCGCTCGCCGGCCGCGCCGAGCAGGCCCGACAGCAGCAGCGCGAATGGCGCGCCGAGTGGCGCACCGTAGAACAGGTTGTGCCAGCTGAACCCGCCCGGCCGCTTCGTCACGTTGTACACGTGGAACGCGGATCCGGCGATGCCTACCGCGGCCGACGCCACGTGCACCGCGTCGCGCAACCGATGGCGCTCGGGCGTGTCGTCCGCGTGGCCGTGCACGCTCGCGAGCACCGACAGCGTCGACGACACCAGCGGCGCGATCATCGCGCGGTTGTGGATCGTGCCGCGATAGTGCTCGACGCCGCTGTCGGCGAGCACCGAGCCGGCGAGCAGCAGCGCGCTGCGGTTCAGCAGGCGTGCGGCATCGGCCAGCAACGTGTCGTGCTCGGCCGCGCGGTGTCGGGGGTGTCGCATCGTGCCTCCTTCGTCGTGACGGACGTAGCGGTCGTACCGGGCCCCGGATTCAAAGCGCGAATTCCGCGACGTCAGGCGAGCGCAATTCGAGGCCGAGCCCGGGGCGCGCGGCGTCGATTTCCAGTGCGCCGTCGACGAGCGTCGGCGCGCCGTCGAACATCATTCGCTCGATCCGCACGTGATCGTGAAACCACTCGACGTGGCGCATGCGCGGCGCGACGCAGCCGACGTGCCGGTGCAGCGCCGGCGCGCAATGCGCGGACAGGTCGACGTGATGCGCATCGGCGAGCGCGGCGGCCGCGAGAAAGCCGCTCACGCCACCGCAGCGCGTCGCGTCGGCCTGCAGCACGTCGACCGCGCGGCCTTCGAGCAGGCGCCGGAAATCGTCGGGCGTATACGCGTACTCGCCGGCCGCGACATCGACCCTCGCACCGACGTGCTCGCGCACGAACCGCAGGCCGTCGACGTCGTCGCTGCTGACCGGTTCCTCGAACCAGCGGATCGCGCAATCGCCCACCGCCGCCGCGAACGCGAGTGCGGTGCGCGGCGCATACGCGCCGTTCGCATCGACGAACAGCTCGACGTCCGGGCCGAGCGCGTCGCGCGCGACGCGCACGCGCGACGGATCGCGCGCATCCTGCACGCCGATCTTGATCTTGCATGCGCCGATGCGTTCGCCGCGCCAGCCGTCGAGTTGCGCAGCGAGCGTCGCGTCGTCGTAGGTCGTGAAGCCGCCGCTGCCGTATACGGGCACGCGTTCGCGCAGGCGGCCGAGCAGGATCGCGAGCGGCACGCCGGCGAGCTTCGCCTTCGCGTCCCACAGCGCGACGTCGAGCGCGGAAATGGCGGTCGCCGCGAGGCCGGCACGCCCGACGTTGCGCACCGCGCGCCACAGCGCATCGACGGCAGCCGGGATGTCGACGAGCGGCCGGTTGCGCAACACGTCGGCCAGCAGCGACATCGCGAGCGGCGCGGCGCTCGCATCGGTGTACGTATAGCCGAGCCCCGTCACGGGCCCCGCGTCGATCTCGACGACGACGATCGTCGTCGCATGCCATGCATAGGTGCCGTCGGCTTCGGGCCGGTCGGTCGGCACGCGGTACGCGCGGGCGCGCACGTCGTCGATCGCCGGTGCGTCGGAAAGTGCCATCGTTGGTTGCGCTCCGGATTGCTTGCTTTTTGCCTGCAGCACCCGCGTGCAACGCCCGTGCCCGGCGCCTTCGCACGGCACGCGCCTTGCGCGACGCCCGGCAACGCCGCGCAAGCCGACGGTCTGTGCGCGGCTTATCGGCTCATCCCGAACCAAGGAGAAACGGCATGGCGACAGTGGCGGATTTCATCGTCGAGCGGCTGTACGACTGGGGCGTGCGCCGCATATACGGCTACCCGGGCGACGGCATCAATGGCTTCTTCGGCGCGCTCAGCCGGGCCGAAGTCAAGATCGAGTTCATCCAGGCGCGCCACGAGGAGATGGCGGCCTTCATGGCATCCGCGCATGCAAAATTTACAGGCGAGCTCGGCGTATGCGTCGCGACCTCGGGCCCCGGCGCCGCGCACCTCGTGACCGGCCTGTACGACGCGCGGCTCGATCACATGCCGGTGCTCGCGATCGTCGGCCAGCAGGCGCGCGCGGCGCTCGGCGGCCACTATCAGCAGGAAGTCGATCTGCCGGCGCTGTACAAGGACGTGGCGGGCGCTTTCGTGCAGCTTGCGGTGGTGCCCGGCCAGGTGCGCCACCTGGTCGACCGTGCGGTGCGCATCGCGCTCGGCGCGCGCACGGTCACCGCGCTGGTGCTGCCGAACGACCTGCAGGAACTGGACTACGTGTCGCCGAAGCGCGCGCACGGTACCGTGCATTCAGGCGTCGGCTACACGCCGCCGAAGGTGGTGCCGTACGCCGACGACCTGCAGCGCGCCGCCGACGTGCTGAACGCGGGCTCGAAGGTCGCGATGCTGATCGGCGCCGGCGCGCTGCGCGCGACCGACGAGGTGATCGCGGTGGCCGACCGGCTCGGCGCGGGCGCCGCGAAGGCGCTGCTCGGCAAGGCCGCGCTGCCGGACGATCTGTCGTGGGTGACCGGCTCGATCGGGCTGCTCGGCACCAAGCCGAGCTACGCGTTGATGACCGAATGCGACACGCTGTTCGTCGTCGGCTCGGGCTTCCCGTATTCCGAATTCCTGCCGAAGGAAAGCCAGGCGCGCGGCGTGCAGATCGACCTGAAGGCCGACATGCTGAGCCTGCGCTACCCGATGGAGGTGAACCTCGTCGGCGACAGCGCCGAGACGCTGCGCGCGCTGCTGCCGCTGCTGAAGGCGCGCAGCGACACCGGCTGGCGCGACCGGATCGCGAAATGGAATGCGGACTGGCACGAAACACTGGCCGCGCGCGCGGCCGCGAAGGCTAGCCCGGGGCGCGGCGTGAATCCGCAGCGCGCCTTCACGGAGCTGTCGCCGCGGCTGCCCGACGACGTGATCCTGACGAGCGATTCGGGGTCCTGCGCAAACTGGTATGCGCGGGACCTGATGATCCGCCGCGGGATGATGGGCTCGCTGTCCGGCGGACTCGCGTCGATGGGCGCGGCGGTGCCCTACGCGATCGCCGCGAAGTTCGCGTATCCGGTGCGCCCGGTGATCGCGATGGTCGGCGACGGCGCGATGCAGATGAACAACATGGCCGAGCTGATCACCGTCGCGAAGTACTGGCGGCAATGGCCCGATCCGCGCTGGATCTGCATGGTGCTGAACAACGAGGACCTGAACCAGGTCACGTGGGAGCAGCGCGTGATGGAAGGCGATCCGAAGTTCGACGCGTCGCAGCAGATTCCGAACGTGCCGTACTACCGCTTCGCGACGCTGCTCGGGTTGAAGGGCATCTACGTCGACGATCCTGAACAGCTCGGCGCCGCGTGGGACGAGGCGCTCGCGTCCGACCGTCCGGTCGTGCTCGAGGTGAAGAGCGATCCGGAAGTGCCGCCGCTGCCGCCGCACGTGACGCTGCAGCAGGCGAAGCATTTCGCCGAAACGCTGGTCAAGGGCGACGCGCGCGAAGCGAACGTGATCGTCGAGACCGCGCGGCAGGTGCTGTCGGCCGTGTTGCCGGGCAACGGCGATCATGGCGGCAAGGGAGGCAGGCACGAGTCGTAGCGGATGACGGGTGGGGCGGCACGGCGCGTTCGCGGTGCCGACCTGCCCCGCACGGTGCGGTGCGGCGCGTCAACCGATATCGACGTCGTCGGGTCCGTCACCCTGCAGCGCGAGCGCCGCGTTGACCAGTCCGACCTGCGCGAGCGTGAACGGAAAATTCCCGCACATGCGCTGCGCCTTCACGTCGTATTCCTCGGCCAGCAGACCGACGTCGTTGCGCAGGCCCAGCAGCCGCTTGAACAGCGCATGCGCATCGTCTTCGCGCCCCTGCATCCGGTACACCTGCGCGAGCCAGAACCCGGCCGCGACGAACGCACCCTCGTTGCCCTCGCAACCATCATTGAAACGCGGAGGGTGATAACGGAACGGCAGGCCATCCTCGACCAGATCTCGCTCGATGGCGGCCACCGTCGCGGCGACGCGCGGGTCGGCCGCATCGAGCATCCCCGTCAGCGGAATCAGCAGCAGGCTCACGTCGAGCCCGTCGCCGTCGTAGCGCTCGACGAAGCGGCCGAGCTTCTCGTGATAGCCGCGCGAGAGCACGTCCGCATGCACGGTATCGGCCCAGCGCCGCCATTCGTCGAGCGGCGCATGATGGCCGAACGCGCGCGCGGAACGGTACGCGCTTTCGACGGCCGCCCACACCATCACCTTCGACGACGTGAACTGGTGCCGGCCGCTGCGCACTTCCCAGATCCCTTCGTCGGGCTCGCGCCAGATCGTCGCCAGATGCTCGAGCAGACGCCGCTCGAGCGTCCACGCGTCGTCGTCGGGCGGCAACCCGTGGCGACGCGCCTGGTACAGCGCGGCCAGCACCTCGCCGTACACGTCGAGCTGCAGCTGTTCGGCCGCCGCGTTGCCGAAGCGCACCGGCTGCGCCCCTTCGTAGCCGGCCAGGTGAGCGGCTTCCCATTCGTCCGCGCGCCGGCCGCCATCCGCCGCGTACAGCACCTGCAGTTGCGCCGGGTGATCGGCGATCGCGCGCACCAGCCAGTCGCGCCAGCGCGCCGCCTCCTCGCGGTAGCCGCAGCGCACCAGCGCGCGCAGCGTGAAGCTCGCGTCGCGCAGCCAGCAGAACCGGTAATCCCAATTGCGCGCGCCGCCGAAGCGTTCCGGCAGCGAGCTCGTCGGCGCCGCGACGATGCCGCCGGTGCGCACGCTCGACAGCAGCTTCACCGTGATCAGCGCGCGCTCGATCGCGTCGCGATACGGGCCTTGCGCCGCGTTGCACTTCGACCAGGCGCGCCAGAACGCCTGTGTGTCGCGCAGCGACGCGTACGGATCCGGCACGGCCGGCGGCCGGTCGTACGAGCGCGCGTAGCTGATGCAGAAATCCGCGCGCTCGCCCGCCGCGATGCGCTGCGTGCCGACGAGCCGGTCGTCCCGCACGTCGAGGCGCGTGTCGGCATCGAGCCACATCGCATCGCCGCCCGTCATCATCCGCCAGCGCCGGCCGAAACGGCGGCACCACGGCAACGCGTTGCCGTAGTCGAAACGCACGCCGAGATCGACGTCGAACTCGATCGTGCCGCGCTCGCCACGCACGCTGCGGATCAGGCACGGGTCGGGCGCGGCCCAGCTCATCCAGTCGATCATGACCGCGCAACCCGATGACGTCTCGAACGCCGTTTCGAGCACCGCGGTGCCGGGCAGGTAGCGGCGCGTCGCGCGCGCATCCGGCTCGCGCGGCGCGACGCGGAAGCGCCCGTTGTCGGGCGTGCCGACGAGTGCGGCGAAACATGGCGGCGAGTCGAAGTCGGGCCAGCACAGCCAGTCGATGCTGCCGTCGCACGCGACGAGCGCGGCGCTGCGGCCGTCGCCGATCAACGCGTAGTCCTCGATTCGCATCGCGCTCACCGGTCGAGCTTGCGCGCGGCGACGAAGGCGGCCGCGAGCATCGCGAACACCGCGCCGTACGCGAGCGCGCGCGACGTGCCGAGCCCTGCCTCGGCACCGGTGCGGTGCGCTTCGACGCCGAACGCGCCGCGCGTCGCATGGCGGCCCGGCACGGTGTGCCACAGGTTCGATTCGCGCGGGCCGGCGGGCGTCTTGCGTTGCTGGCCGCGCACAGCCGAATGCGCGAGATAACGGTCGAAGCAGCCGGGCGCGAGCGCGTTCGCGACGATCGCGGCCAGCGACGACCAGCCGACCCAGCGCTCGCGGCACGGATGGCGCGCGGCCTCGACGATCGCCTCTGCCGCCACCTCCGGTGCATAGACGGGCGCGACCGGACGCGGCGCATTCGGCAACAGGGATTCGGCCCAATCGAACTGCGGCGTGTCGATCGCCGGCAACTGCACCATCGTCACGCGCACGCGGCTGCGCGCATGCAGCAGCTCGCAGCGCAGCGCGTCGGTGAAGCCGCGGATCGCGTGCTTCGCGCCGCAGTACGGCGCCTGCAACGGGATCGACCGGTACGCGAGCGCGGAGCCGACCTGCACGATCGTGCCGCGATTGCGCGGCGCCATCCGCGCAAGCGCTGCGCGCGTGCCGTACACGCAGCCGAGGTAGGTGACCGCGGTCACGCGCGCATAGTCTTCCGGCGCAATCTCGTCGAACGGCGCGAACACGGTCACCATCGCGTTGTTGACCCACACGTCGAGCGGGCCGAGTTCGTTCTCGATGCGTTCGGCCGCCGCATCGAGCGCGGCGGCGTCGCTGACGTCCACGGCGATCGGCAGCGCTTCGACGCCATAGACGCGCACTTCGCACGCGGTGTCGTGCAGCGCGTGCGGATCGCGTGCGAGCAGCGCGACGTTCACGCCGCGCCGCGCAAACGCGTGGGCGGTCGCGCGGCCGACGCCGGCGCTCGCGCCGGTGATCGCGACGGTCTTCACGATTGATTCCTCCCGTTTTTTTCATGGTGGCCGGCAATCGGCGTAGCAAGCGGCGTGCCGCGCACCACGCAAGCCGTGCGATCCGGGTGCGCACCGTGAACGGTCGCCAAATTTACAAGCCGGCTGTAACGCGCGGGCCGTTGCGTCCGCAATAGCCGGGCCGACCGTCAGCGCGCCGCGCACGCACGGGAATTGCTCTGCCGCGAACGGCCTGTCGCCATGCCGCCGAATCCGGCAAGGAGTCGCGTTGGTCGTTCCGCTGTTCGTCAAAGCGCGCCGAATCGCGTGCCTCGCCGCTGGTGCGTGCGTCGCCGCGTCGGCGGCCGCACGTGCGGCCGACGCGCCCGCCTCCCCCGCCGGGCCGCTGCCGCTCGCGTACGTCGCCCATGCAGCCGGCCCGGCCGCGGGGCCGGTATTCGTGCTCGGGTGGGCATTGCTCGCGTTGTGCATGCTCGTCTGCATGGCGATCGCGGTACTGCTGCTGGTCGCGATGTTTCGCCACCGCGCGCAGCCAGGCGACAGCCCCGGCGGCGGGCTGGCGATCGTGACGGTCGGCTCCGCGATCTCGATCGTGCTGCTGTTCGGTGCACTCGTATACATGCTGCGCGTGCTCGGTGCGGTGGCGTCGCCGCCGCGTCCGCCTGCGCTGACGATCGTCGTCACCGCGCACGACTGGTGGTGGGCCGTCCGCTATCCGGATGACGCGAGCGGCGCCGCGTTCGTCACCGCGAACGAGATCCACATCCCGGTGGGCGAACCCGTCGCGATCGAGCTGAAAAGCGCGGACGTGATCCACGCGTTCTGGGTCCCGCAACTGGCCGGCAAGACGCAGACGATCCCCGGCCAGACGAATCACCAGTGGCTGCAGGCGGACCGGCCGGGCGTCTATCGCGGACAGTGCTCGCAGTATTGCGGCGCGCAGCATGCGCACATGGCGTTCGAGGTCGTCGCCGAGCCGCCCGACGCGTTTCGCGCGTGGCTGGCCGCGCAGCGGCAGCCGGCGAGCGCGCCCGCGGCCGGCGCCGAGCAGCGTGGCCGGCACGTGTTCGCCGCGCGCTGCGCGGGCTGCCACGCGGTGCGCGGCACCGATGCGGCAGGCGATGCGGGCCCCGACCTGTCGCATCTCGGGTCGCGCCGGCTGCTCGCGGCCGGCACGCTCGACAACACGCCCGAGAACCTGCGGCGCTGGATCGAACATGCGCAGCAGGTCAAGCCGCAGACGCTGATGCCGTCGTTCGCGCTCGCGCCGCGCGACGCCGACGATCTCGCCGCGTATCTCGCAACGCTGCACTGAACGGAGGAAGACGACGATGGCCGTTGCCCGCGACACGCCCACGCCGCTCAGCCGCGTGCCCGACCTCGGCGAAGCGCCGCCGGGCTCCGCGCACGAGCGCGCGCTCGCCGAGCTGTGGGAATCGGAGCCGGGCTGGCGCGGCTGGCTCGGCACGGTCGACCACAAGCGCATCGGGCTGCGCTACATCGTCACGGCGTTCGCGTTCCTGCTGCTCGGCGGCGTCGAGGCGCTCGTGATGCGGATCCAGCTCGCGCGGCCGAACGCGACGCTGCTCACGCCCGCGCAATACGACTCGCTGTTCACGATGCACGGCGTCACGATGATCTTCCTGTACGCGCTGCCGGTGCTGTCCGGCTTCGCGAACTACCTGTGGCCGCTGATGCTCGGCTCGCGCGACATGGCGTTTCCGCGGCTCAACGCGTTCTCGTACTGGGCGTTCCTGTTCGCCGGGCTGTTCCTCTATGCAAGCTTTCCGCTCGGCGCGGTGCCGGACGGCGGCTGGTTCAACTACGTGCCGCTCACGTCGCTCGACTACAGCGCCGGCGCGAACATCGACATCTACGCGCTCGGGATGATCCTGCTCGGGATCTCGACGACCGGCGGCGCCGCGAACTTCGTCGTCACGCTGCTGCGCATGCGCGCGCACGGGATGTCGATCGACCGGCTGCCGATCATCGTATGGGGCACGCTGACCGCGTCGGTCGCCAACCTCGTCGCGGTGCCGTCGGTGAGCCTCGCGTTCCTGCTGCTGTGGCTCGACCGCAATGCCGGCACGCACTTCTTCGACGTCGCGACCGGCGGGCGGCCGCTGCTGTGGCAGCACCTGTTCTGGATGTTCGCGCACCCGTGGGTGTACGTGGTCGTGCTGCCGGCGATGGGCATCGTGTCGGACGCGCTGCCGACCTTCTGCCGCCGGCCGCTCGTCGCATACGAGGCCGTCGCGGTGTCGACGGTGGCGACGATGCTGATCGGCTTCGAGGTGTGGGTTCACCACATGTTCGCGACCGGCATCGCGCCGCTCGCGCTCGCATTCTTCGGCGCAGCGAGCATGCTGATCTCGATCCCGAGCGCGGTCGCGGTGTTCGCATGGCTCGCGACGATCTGGACCGGCCGCCCCGTGTTTCGCACGCCGTTCCTGTATTTCGCGGGCTTCGTGCTGATGTTCGTGATCGGCGGCGTGTCCGGCGTGATGACGGCCGCCGTGCCGCTCGACTGGCAGCTGACCGACACGTACTTCGTCGTCGCGCACCTGCACTACGTGCTGCTCGGCATCAACGTGTTCCCCGTGCTCGGCGGCATCACGTACTGGTTCCCGAAATTCACCGGGCGGATGATGAACGAGCGCTTCGGGCGCCTGACGTTCTGGGTCGTGCTCGTCGGCTTCAACCTCGGCTTCTTCCCGATGCACGTCTCCGGGCTGCTCGGGATGCCGCGCCGCATTTATACCTATCCGTCCGGGATGGGCTGGGACACGTCGAACCTGCTGACCACGATCGGCTCGTTCGTCTTTGGCATCGGGATCGTGATGTTCGTCGTCAACGCGCTCGTCAGCGCACGGCGCGGCACACGCGCCGGCGAGAATCCGTGGGGCGCGGCCGGGCTCGAGTGGTCGGTCGCGTCGCCAACGCCCGCGTACAACTTCGCGGTGCTGCCGCTGGTCGCGTCGCGGCACCCGCTGTGGGAAACGCGCGACGACGCGAAGCGCACCAGCATGCGGATCGGCTACCGGCTCGCCGACGGCCGCGAGGCGCTCGCGGTCACGCCGCTCGCGGCAACGCCGAGCGCGATCCTGAAGATGCCGGAAGACAGCTGCGTGCCGTTCGTGCTCGCGCTGCTCGCGACCGCCGTGTTTGCGGCAATGCTGGCGCGCTCGCCGACGCTCGGCTGCACGGCCATCGCCGGTTGCGCGATCGGGACCGCCGTATGGCTGTGGCCGCGCCGTGCGCTGGGGCAGCGCGCGCGCCTGCCGGCCCGCGACAGCACGCAGGTGCCCGCGGCCGCCGCCGGGCTTCATCCGGACGAACCGCCGTCGGCGACGGTGTTGCCGGGCGCGCCGGCCGCGTGCGTCGAACCGCTGCCCGTCGGCAGCTGCGGCGAGCGCGCCGGCGGCTGGTGGGGTGTCGTCACGCTGATCGTGACCGAGGCCGGGCTGTTCGGCTACCTGCTGTTCTGCTACTTCTACCTGCAGTCGCAATCGGCCGCGCCGTGGCCGCCCGAAGGGATGCCGAAGATCGGCCTCGCGGCCGGCAACACGGTCGTGCTGCTGTCGAGCAGCGGGTTCGTATGGCTCGCCGAGCGCGCGGTGCGGGCCGGCAAGCGGCCGCGTGCAGTGGCTGCGCTCGCCGGCGCGCTGGTGCTCGGCGTCGCGTTCGCGCTCGTTCAGCTGCACGAGTGGCGCGCTCATCCGTACGGCCCGACCACGCACCTGTACGGCAGCCTGTACTTCACGATCACCGGCTTCCACCTCGCGCACGTGGTGGCCGGCCTCGTCATCCTCGCGCTGCTCGCCGGGTGGACGGCCGCCGGCTTCTTCGGCCGCGAGCGGTCCGTCGCGCTGACGGTCGGCGGGCTCTACTGGCACTTCGTCGACATCGTGTGGCTGTTCATCTTCACCGCGCTGTACGTGTCCCCGTACTGGCTCAGGAGATCGGGATGAACGGCACGCGACGCTCGTGGTCCCCGTTGCTGGCGATCGCGGCCGGCCTGGTCGGCGCGCCCGCGCTGTGGTTCGCGCAGATGCTCGCGTCCGAGACGCTCGCGTCGACCGCGTGCTATCCGCTCGGCGTCGCGCAGGCCGTGCCGCGCTGGGCGCACGTGGGCGTGTGGCTCGCACTGATCGCCGCGTGCGCGTTCGCGCTGGCGGCCGTCTTTGCCACGTGGCTCGTGCGCACGTGGCAACGCAGGCATGACGCCAATGTCCAGGCCGCGACGCGTGACGACAGCACGCGCTTTCTCGCGCGCTGCGGGATGCTCGCCGCGCTCGGGTTCGTGATCGGTCTCGTGTTCACCGGGATCGTGACGGCTTTCGTGGGGCCGTGCAGTCCATGGCGCTGATCTCGATCGCTTCGTTCCGCTTTCCAGGGCGCGCGATCGGCGCCGTACTCGCCGCGTGCGTCGCGCTCGCTGCATGCGACATGCAGCACGACGACCATCCTGCGTCCGCCAGCGATACGGCCGACGCCGCGTCGGCGGCGGAAGCACCCGAGCCCGCGTCGGGCTGGCGCTTCGTGCGGATCGGTGCGTCGGCGGCCGATGCCGGTGCGTCGATGTCGGCTCGCGCGAAAGAAGATCGCAGGCTTTCCGGGCAGCCTGCCGCGCCGGCGTCGGCTGCGTCGGCAGTGTCGGCCTCATCGCCCGCCGCGCCGTCGGACGCGGCATCGGCCAAGGCGGCCCGACGCCCGATGGTCGCCGCTGCCGCCGCGGACGCCGACGCCGCGACGATCACGCGCGGCCGCTACCTCGCGCTCGCCGGCGACTGCGCGGCCTGTCACGACGCGCCCGATCACACGCCGTACGCGGGCGGCCAGCCGGTAAATTCGCCGTTTGGGCCGATCTATGCGCCGAACATCACGCCGGATCCGGCGCACGGAATCGGCCACTACACGCTGCAGCAGTTCGACGACGCGTTGCGGCGCGGCGTGCGCGCGGACGGCAGCTGGCTGTATCCGGCGATGCCCTACCCGTCGTTCGCGCGCATGACCGACGCCGACGTGCGCGCGCTCTATGCGTATTTCATGCGCGGCGTCGCGCCGTCCGCGAACGCGGCAAAGCGCACGCGGCTGCCGTTTCCGTTCAACCAGCGCTGGGCGCTCGGGCTATGGAGCCTCGCGTTCGCGAACCGCGACCGGTTCGTGCCGCAACCGTCGCAATCGGCGCAATGGAATCGCGGCGCGTATCTCGTGCAGGGGCTCGGCCACTGCGGCGCGTGCCATACGTCGCGCGGGCCGGCCTACAACGAGCGCGGCTACGACGAGCACAGCCCGGCGTTCCTGACCGGCGGCATCAACGATCACTGGTTCGCGCCGAACCTGACCGGCGCGGATGCGGACGGCCTCGGCCGCTGGACGATCGACGACCTCGCCGCCTTCCTGCGCAGCGGCCATGCGGTGCGCGGCGCGGTGTTCGGCGCGATGGCGCCGGTCGTCGAAGAGAGCACCGCGCTGCTCAGCGACGACGATCGTCACGCAATCGCCGTGTACCTGAAATCGTTGCCCGCGCAACCGACTGCCGCGACGAGCCCGCTGGGCATCGGCGTCCCGCGGCTGACGGCCGCCGGGCCGCGGCCGGAAGGCGGTCAGCAGGCGCCGGGCGCCGGCATGTATGCGGGGTTCTGCGCGCGTTGCCACGGTGCGGACGGCACGGGCGTGCGCGATCACGGGCCGCCGCTCGCGGGCAATTCGGCCGTGCTCGCGGCCGATCCGACGAGCGCGATCCGGATCGTCGTCGAAGGCGCGCGGCCGGCGCCCGGCACGAACGGCCCCGTGCAGCGAATGCCCGCGATGCGCGGCGCGCTGACGAGCAGCGAGATCGCCGCTGTGGTCAGCTACGTGCGCGGCGCGTGGGGCAATCGCGCCGCGCCGGTGTCGGAGCAGGAGGTGAGGCGGTTGCGCGGGGCGATACATCGGTAGCGGCGGGCTGTGCGCTGGTCGTCCCGCGCAATCCGGCGCGGATCAATACGGTCGACCGCTGACGGCATCATCCATGGGCCGCCGCACGTGCGTGCGAACGCGAGCGCGGGGCCGGTTTGGGCGCCGGAGCCAATTCGGCCGCGGGCGTGGTCGGTGCAACGGTCAGATGCAATCCCAGCGCTGCGACGACCTTCATCACCGTCGCAAACTCCGCGTTCCCGCCTTCCGACAGCGCACGGTAGAGCGCTTCACGCTTGACGCCGGACTCGCGCGCCAACGCGGTCATGCCACGCGCTTTCGCGACGTTCCCGAGCGCGGCCTGGATCAGTCGAGGATCCCCGTCTTCGAACGCCTGTGCCAGGTAGTGACGAATCGCTTCGTCATCCTTCAGGTACTTCGAGCCATCGAATTCGGCCAGTTCGCTGATTTTCATATTCAATCCTCCAGTTCGGCGGCGATTTGCTTCGCCGTCTTGATATCCTTCTTCTGCGTCGACTTGTCCCCGCCACACAACACCACGACGATTATCTTTCCGCGCCGCACGAAGTAGGCCCGATACCCCGGCCCTACATCGATCTTCATTTCGTTGACGCCGTCGCCGATCGCCCGCCACTGGCCAAGGTTGCCGAGCTTTGCCCGCTCGAGGCGCAGGTTGATCGCGGCGCTCCCGACCGGGTCGCGAAGGCCGTCGAGCCATTTGTCGAATTGGGGGGTGGTCAGGACTCTGAACATCGAGCGATTGTAACCCATAGGGGACAATTTCGCTATCGCTCCGCCCTGCTCGTCGGAGCCGCAGGCGCTGCGGGCGCACCTGAAGCAAGGCGCTCGACGCCATCTGCATTCGGCGTGCGTCGGGCCCGACCGATCAGCGGTTCCACGACACCGCTACCGACTCGCGACGGCCTCGGCTTCCGGTGCCTGCCATCCGCCGCCGAGCGCCTTGAACGCGGCGACCGCCGCGCGTGCGAATTCGGTTTGCGCATGCACGCGTTGGTCGGACGCGCGCAGCAGGTTTTCGTCGGCCTGCAGCACCTCGATCAGGCTGACGACGCCTTTCTGGTACGCCGCGAACGACGCAGCTCTCGCCCGGCCCAGCGAATCCACGCCGCCGGCGAGAACGGCCGCCTGCTCGTCGCGCTTGACGAGCGCCGAGAACGCGTTTTCGACGTCCTCGGTCGCGTGCAGCGCCGCAAGCCGATACGCGGCCAGCATTTCGGCATCCTGCCCTTTGGCCTGCGCGATCTGCGCATTGATCCGGCCGAAGTCGAACAGGCGCCAGCGCAGGCCGAGCACGCCCGCCGCCTGGTTGGCGCCGCCGGTAAACAGGTTGCCCGCGCCCATCGTCGTCGCGCTACCGATCAATCCGCTCAACGAGAACTTCGGGTAATACTCGGCGATGGCCACGCCGATGCGCGCGTTCGCCGCCGCCACGCGCCGCTCGGCCACGATCAGGTCGGGCCGCCGCCTCAGCAGTTCACCGGGCGTTCCCGTCGCCGCGATGCGCGGCGCAACCGGCACGTCGCCGCCGTCGAGCAATTCCGCCCGATGCGTGCCGGGCTGCGAACCGAGCATCACGTCGAGCGCGTTCATCGCCGTGTCCAGCGCCGCTTCGAGCACCGGCACCGTGGCGCGAACCTGCGCGAGCGCGCCTTCGGCCTGCCTGACCTGAAGCTCCGCCGCGAGCCCCTTGCCATACAGCAGATTGATGGTGGACAGCAGATCCTGCTCGGTCTGCACCTGGTGCCGCGCGACCTTCAGCCGGCCCTGCAACCCGCGAATCGTGATGTAGATGTCCGCGGTTTGCGCGGCGACGGCAAGGCGCGTCGCCACCGCACCGGCTTCCGACGCCTGATAGTCGGCGAGCGCCGCTTCGCGGCCGCGGCGCAACCCGCCGAACACGTCCAGCTCCCAGCTCGCGTTGAAGTCGGCCTCATAGTCGCTGCCGTGACGGTCGAAACCCGGCGCTGAGTTCAGCACGCGTCCCAACGGCGTTTCGACCGACTGGTAGACGCGCGCCGCCTGGCCGGTCACATTGCCCGAAGGCAGCAGCGCCGCATTCGCCGCCCCCACCGCCGCGCGCGCCTGCGCGACGCGTGCCGCGGCCTGCACGAGATCGAGGTTCTGCGCCAGAGCCAGCGTGACGTAGCGCGTCAGTTGCGGATCGCCGAACCCCGTCCACCACGTCGCGAGGTCGGCATCGGCGGCCGCGTGCCGCTGGTCCATGGCGGCCTGGCCCAGGAACCGCTGCGGCATCGCGACGTCCGGGCGCATGTAGTCGGGACCGACGACGCAACCCGCCAACAGGACGGCAACAAGAACCGCGGCAACGACGGGTTTGGGTAGCATGACGGTTTTTCGCAAGAATTCGATAGTGACTATAATACCAAATAGTCACTCGTTGTCCATCCTGTCGGCTGCAGCCCATGAAAAAAACCGCTTCCTCCCCGGCCCCCGCGCGGGGGCCGGCCGACCATGACGTCCGGGACCAGATCGTCGTTGCCGCCACCGAGCATTTCAGCCGGTACGGCTATGAGAAAACGACCGTGTCCGATCTCGCGAAGGCGATCGGCTTCTCGAAGGCCTATATCTACAAGTTCTTCGAATCGAAACAGGCGATCGGCGAAATGATCTGCGCGAACTGCCTGCACGAGATCGAAACCGAGGTGCGCGCGGCCGTTGCCGAGGCCGAACTGCCCACCGAAAAGCTGCGGCGGATGTTCAAGGTCTTTACCGAAGCGAGCCTGCGGCTGTTCTTCCGCGACCGCAAGCTGTACGACATCGCCGCCTCGGCCGCCACCGGGAACTGGCAGTCGGTGCAGGCCTACGAAGGGCGCGTGCAGAAACTGCTGCAGGACGTGCTTCAGGCAGGCCGGCAGAACGGCGAGTTCGAGCGCAAGACGCCACTGGACGAAACCGCGATGGCGATCTACCTGGTGATGCGCCCGTACCTGAATCCGCTGCTGCTGCAATACAACCTCGACACGACCGACGCCGCGCCCGCCCAGTTGTCGAACCTCGTTCTGCGCAGCCTGGCTCCGTGATACGTCACCGTTTGTGACCATTGACTATTTTAGTCACTAGATCCACAATGAAAGCCCCGAACACTTCGTCATTGGGTCTTTCATGGTCAGGCGTCGCCTCGCTCACCTCGCAGTCGCTTCCGCACTGCCGCTCGCGCTAGCCGCGTGCAGCGGAAAAGCGCCTTCCGATCCGCGCACGGAAGCGCCGCTCGTGCGTACCGCCCTCGTGCAGGCGGCCGTTCCCGCGTCCCGCGCGTTTACCGGCACCGTCGCGGCCCGCGTGCAGAGCGACCTCGGCTTCCGGGTGTCCGGCAAGGTGCAGGAGCGGCTCGTCGACGCCGGTCAAACCGTCAGGCGCGGCCAGCCGCTGATGCGGCTCGACCCCGTCGACCTGAAGCTCGCGGCGCGCGCACGCGACGAAGCCGTGGCCGCCGCGCGGGCCCGCGCGCGGCAGACCGCCGAGGATGAAGCCCGCTACCGCGACCTGCGCGGCACCGGAGCGATATCGGCATCGGCCTATGACCAGATCAAGGCGGCGGCCGATGCCGCCAAGGCGCAACTGAGCGCCGCCGAGGCCGACGCGAACGTGTCGCGCAATGCGACGGGCTATGCGGAACTCGTCGCGGACGGCGACGGCGTCGTGATGGAAACCCTCGCCGAGCCCGGTCAGGTGGTCAGCGCCGGCCAGCCGGTGGTGCGGCTCGCGCACGCCGGCAGCCGCGAGGCCGTGATCCAGCTGCCCGAAACCCTGCGCCCGGCGATCGGGTCGAGCGCGCAGGCCGAGCTGTTCGGCAAGCAGGACGCGAGCGTTCCCGCGACGCTGCGCCAGCTCTCCGATACTGCGGATGCCAGAACGCGCACGTTCGAAGCGCGCTATGTGCTGCAGGGTGCGTTGGCCAGCGCACCGCTGGGTGCGACCGTGACGATCCGGATCGCGGACGGCACGCCGCAAGCCGGCCTGCAGGTGCCGATCGGCGCGCTGCTCGATGCAGGCAAGGGGCCCGGCGTGTGGGTCGTCGCCGGCGATCCGGCCAAGGTGGCGTGGCGGCCGGTCACGCTCGCGCATCTGGACGACGACAACGCCCGCGTGTCCGGCACGCTGAAGCAAGGCGAGCGCGTCGTCGCACTCGGCGCCCACTTGCTGCGCGAAGGCGAAACGGTCCGCGTGTCGCCGCAGGCCATCGCGCTCGCAAGCGAAGGAGCACGGCCGTGAGCGAACGCCGCTTCAACCTGTCGGCGCTCGCCGTGCGCGAACGCGCGGTCACGCTGTTCCTGATCTGCCTGATTTCGCTCGCCGGGCTCGTGTCGTTCTTCAAGCTCGGCCGCGCGGAAGATCCGGCGTTCACGGTCAAGGTGATGACCATCGTCACCGCCTGGCCGGGCGCGACCGCGCAGGAAATGCACGACCAGGTCGCCGAAAAGATCGAAAAGCGCATGCAGGAGCTGCGCTGGTACGACCGCAGCGAAACCTACACGCGCCCCGGCCTGGCGTTCACGACGCTGACGTTGCTCGACAGCACGCCGCCGTCCGAGGTGCAGGAGCAGTTCTATCAGGCGCGCAAGAAAATCGGCGACGTGGCGAACGATCTGCCGGCCGGCGTGATCGGGCCGATGGTCAACGACGAATACGCGGACGTCACGTTTGCGCTGTTCGCGCTGAAGGCCAAGGGCGAACCGCAGCGCCTGCTGGTGCGCGATGCGGAGACACAGCGTCAGCGCCTGCTGCATGTGCCGGGCGTGAAGAAGGTCGACATCATCGGCGAACAGGCGGAGCGCATCTACGTGCAGCTGTCGCACGACCGGCTCGCGACGCTCGGCGTGAGCCCGCAGGACGTGTTCGCCGCGCTCAACGGACAAAACGCGCTGACGCCGGCCGGCTCCGTCGAGACGCGCGGGCCGGAGATCTTCATTCGCATGGACGGCGCATTCGACAAGCTGCAGAAGATTCGCGACACGCCGATCGTCGCGCAGGGCCGCACGCTGAAACTGTCGGACATCGCCACCGTCGAGCGCGGTTACGAAGACCCGTCGACGTTCATGATCCGCAGCAACGGCGAACCCGCGCTGCTGCTGGGTGTCGTGATGCGCGACGGCTGGAACGGGCTCGACCTCGGCCGTGCGCTGGACCGGGAAGTCGGCGCAATCAACGCGGAGCTGCCGCTCGGCATGAGCCTGACCAAGGTCACCGACCAGTCCGTGAACATCAGCTCGTCCGTCGACGAGTTCATGGTCAAGTTCTTCGCCGCGCTGCTCGTCGTGATGCTGGTGAGCTTCGTCAGCATGGGCTGGCGCGTGGGGCTCGTCGTTGCTGCGGCCGTGCCGCTCACGCTCGCGATCGTGTTCGTCGTGATGGCCGCGACCGGCAAGAACTTCGACCGCATTACCCTCGGCTCGCTGATCCTCGCGCTCGGCCTGCTCGTCGACGACGCGATCATCGCGATCGAAATGATGGTCGTGAAAATGGAGGAAGGCTACGACCGCGTGGCCGCATCGGCTTACGCGTGGAGCCATACGGCCGCGCCGATGCTGGCCGGCACCCTGGTGACCGCGGTCGGCTTCATGCCGAACGGCTTCGCGCGCTCTACCGCGGGCGAATACACGAGCAACATGTTCTGGATCGTGGGGATCGCGCTGATCGCATCGTGGGTCGTCGCAGTGGCCTTCACGCCCTACCTCGGCGTGAAGATGCTGCCGGACTTCAGGAAGTTCGAAGGCGGTCACGATGCGATCTACGACACGCCCCGCTACAACCGCTTCCGGCAATTGCTGACGCGCGTGATCGCCCGCAAATGGCTCGTCGCTGGTTCGGTCATCGCGCTGTTCGTGTTCGCGATTCTCGGCATGGCGATCGTCAAGAAGCAGTTTTTCCCCATCTCCGATCGCCCCGAGGTACTGATCGAGGTGCAGATGCCGTACGGCACGTCGATTTCGCAAACGAGCGCCGCCACCTCGAAGGTCGAAGCGTGGCTCGCGAAGCAGAAGGAAGCGAGGATCGTCACCGCGTACGTCGGCCAGGGCGCGCCGCGCTTTTTCCTGGCGATGGGGCCCGAGCTGCCCGACCCGTCGTTCGCGAAGATCGTGATCCGCACGGACAGTCAGGACGAGCGTGATGCATTGAAGGCACGACTGCGGAAAGCCATCGCCGACGGCCTCGCGCCCGAAGCACGCGTGCGCGTGACGCACCTCGTGTTCGGTCCGTATTCGCCGTTCCCGGTGGCCTACCGGATCACGGGCCCCGATCCGGACACGCTGCGCGGCATCGCGGCCAACGTCGAGCGCGTGATGGCCGGCAGCCCGATGATGCGCACGGTCAATGCCGACTGGGGCACGCGCGCGCCGACGCTGCACTTCACGTTGCAGCAGGATCGCCTGCAGGCAGTCGGCTTGACGTCGGGCGCGGTCGCGCAGCAGCTGCAGTTTCTGCTCACGGGGGTGCCCGTCACGGCGGTGCGCGAGGATATTCGAACCGTACAGGTGATCGCGCGTTCGGGCGGCGCTACGCGGCTCGACCCGGCGCGGCTCGACGACTTCACGCTCGTCGGCGCGAACGGCCAGCGCATTCCGCTGTCGCAGGTCGGCAAGGTCGACGTGCGAATGGAGGAGCCGATCATGCGCTGGCGCGATCGCGTGCCGACCGTCACGGTGCGCGGCGACATCGCCGATGACTTGCAGCCGCCTGACGTATCGGCCGCCATCACGAAGGCGCTGCAACCGATCGTCGACAAGCTGCCGAGCGGTTATCGGATCGAGCAGGCCGGCTCCATCGAGGAATCGGGCAAGGCGACGACGGCGATGCTGCCGCTGTTCCCGATCATGCTGGCGATCACGCTCGTCATCATCATCTTCCAGGTGCGCTCGATCTCCGCGATGGTGATGGTGTTCCTGACGAGCCCGCTCGGGTTGATCGGCGTGGTGCCGACGCTGATCCTGTTCGGGCAGCCGTTCGGCATCAACGCGCTGGTCGGGCTGATTGCGCTGTCGGGGATCCTGATGCGCAACACGCTGATCCTGATCGGGCAGATCCATCAGAACGAACACGCGGGGCTGGACCCGTTCCATGCGGTCGTCGAAGCGACCGTGCAGCGGGCCCGCCCGGTCATCCTGACCGCGATGGCCGCCGTGCTCGCGTTCATTCCGCTCACCCATTCGGTGTTCTGGGGAACGCTCGCGTACACGCTGATCGGCGGCACGTTCGCCGGCACGGTCCTCACGCTGGTGTTCCTGCCGGCGATGTATGCAATCTGGTATCGAATCCGGCCCGGCCATGCCGCCGGTTCGCGCCGCGGCGGGCACGAGGCGTCGCCTGCCGCACCTACACTTGCACCCGCGCTCGACGCGCGCGATTGATACCCACCCCGTTCATCGTATCGAAGGAAACAGCCATGTCGAACCCCACCGTTGTCGTCGTGACCGGCGTGTCGTCGGGCATCGGGCGCGCCGCCGCCGAGAAGTTCGCCAAGCGCGGGTGCCGCGTGTTCGGCACCGTGCGCAGTATCGCGCGCACGGCGCCCGTCGCCGGTGTCGAGCTGATCGAGATGGACGTTCGCGACGATGCGTCCATTCGATCCGGAATCCATACGATCGTCGAGCGCGCCGCGCGTATCGACGTGCTCGTCAACAATGCCGGCGCGAGCCTGATCGGCGCGGTGGAAGAAACCTCGGTGGACGAAGCGGCGGCCTTGTTCGACAGCAACGTCTTCAGCATCGTGCGCACGGTGCAGGCGGTGCTGCCTCATATGCGGAAACAACGCGGCGGACGCATCGTCAATGTCAGTTCGGTGCTTGGGTTTTTGCCGGCGCCGTACATGGGTCTCTATTCGGCGTCGAAGCATGCGGTCGAGGGGCTGACCGAAACGCTCGATCACGAGGTGCGCCAGTTCGGCATCCGCGCTACGCTGGTCGAACCGTCGTTTACGCGGACCAACCTGGACGTCAATGCGCCGCACGCGAGCGCGAGGATCGCCGACTACGATCGCGAGCGCGCGGCGGCATCGCAGGCCGTCGCCAACGGCGTGAAAGCCGCGCCCGCACCCGACGGCGTGGCGGCCACCATCGTCGAGGCGGCGCTGGGCACCTGGCGGATGCGCCGCACGCCGACCGGCGAGGCGTCGCTTTTGCGCACGTTGCGGCGCTTCATGCCGGCCGGCCCGGTCGATTCGAGCCTGCGGAAAAAATTCCGGCTCGCGTAACGCGGCGGGGCGGTGACACGACTTCGAACCACGCGTGCGTCATCGGAACCGGCGGCATCGGCGTAACGCCTCAGGTACCGCATTCCGCCCGCATCGCCCGTCGCGATGCGGAGCGATCACCGTCACAGCACCGCCACCGCCTTGATCTCGACGATATAGCCGGGCGAGCCGCCGAGCATGTGCGCGCCGACCGCGGTCCACGCGGGCCGCGGATGCGCATGCAAATAGCGATCGCGCACCTGCATGAACAGCGGCAGGTCGCGCATGTCGGTATGGAAGGTCGTCAGGTCGACGACGTCGCCGAGCGAAGCGCCGCCCGCCTCCAGCACGCGCTTCAGGTTCTCGAACGCCTGCACGATCTGCGCTTCGCGGTCTTCCACCAGTTGCATCGCCGCGTCGCGGCCGATCTGGCCGGACACGTAGACGGTATCGCCGACCTTGATCGCCGGCGCATAGCCGATTTTTTCGTACACGGCTTCCATGCCGGCCGGGATGATCGCTTCGCGTTTGCGCATGAGTGTCTCCATGGCCGGGCGCGCGGCGCCGGCCGATCATGTTCATGTGATTGTCGAATGGCGCGCACGCGCGGCTGCGGCGCGTGCACGCCCGAGGCATCAGGTTCGGCGAGCCGCCGCGGCTCAACCCGTATCGCCGCCCGCGACCGGCAGCACCGTGCCGGTGATGTAGCTCGCCTCGTCCGACGCGAGGAACAGGATCGGCGCGATCTGCTCGTCGAGGCTGCCGTAGCGCTTGAAGAACGTCGAGTCGGTCACCTGCCGCACCGCTTCGGCCATCCACGCCTGTTCCTGCGCGTTGTCGCCGGCCGCATTGCGCGGCACGCGGCGCGGCGGCGCCGTGGTGCCGCCCGGCGCGGTCGCGACCACGCGGATGTTGTGCTCCGCGTATTCCATCGCGAGTGCCGCCGTCAGCGCATTGACACCGCCTTTCGCGGCCGAGTACGGCACGCGGCGAATCCCGCGCGTCGCGTTCGACGACACGTTGACGATCGTGCCGCCGCCCGCGGCCAGCAGGTGCGGCAGCACCGCGTGGCAGCTGTAGAGTGTAGGCATCAGCGAGCGGCGGATTTCCGCGTCGATCTGCGCGGGCTCGAACTCGGCGAACGGCCGCATCCGGATCGCGCCGCCGACGCCGTTGATCAGCACGTCGATCCGACCGAACGTCGCGACCGCGCACGCCATCGCCGCATGCGCGCCGTCGTAGGTCTCGAGATCGGCGACGAAGCCGGCCGTGTTGCCGCCCGGCGCTTCGGCGGCCACCTCGGCCACGAACTCCGCGCGATCGACCAACAGCACCTTGCCGCCCTCGGCCGCCGCGCGCAGCGCGACGCCGCGTCCGATGCCCTGCGCCGCGCCGGTGACGACGACCACCTTTCCGGAGAATCGTTGCATGGTCATGCCGCCTTTGCCGTCACGTTCGGCGTGAACTTCTCGTAGTGGAAGCTGTTGGGCTTCACGCCTTGATCGTCGAAGTACTGGCGCACCGCGTCGACCATCGGCGGCGGGCCGCACAGATAGACGTCCACGTCGCCGTCGTTCAGCGCATCGGCCGGAATGTGCTGCGTGACCCAGCCCTTGCGCGCGTGGCTCGACGCAGCATCGGCGACCACCGTCGCGTAGCTGAAGTTCGGCAGCTTCGCCGCAACCGCTTCGATCGCGTCGACCAGCACCAGGTCGAGATCGCGCGTCACGCCGTAGATCAGGTGCACCTTCTGCTGCGAGCCGCTGCGCGCGAGCACCTCCAGCATCGACAGGAACGGCGCGAGGCCCGTGCCGCCCGCGAGGAACAGCAGCGGCCGCGCCACGTCGCGCAGGTAGAAGCTGCCGAGCGGCCCGTTCAGCTCGAGGGTGTCGCCGGGTTTCGCCGATTCGAGCCACGTGCTCATCACGCCGCCCGGGATCTTCTTGATCAGGAAGCCGACCTTCGTGTCGCCCGGCGCGGACGAGAACGAGTACGACCGGTGCTGGCCGCTGCCCGGCACGCCGATGTTCACGTACTGGCCCGGCAGGAACGCCGGCGCGGCCGCGTCGACGTCGAGTTCGAGCACGATCGCCGCGTCGTTGTGCTGCTCGACCTTCGTCACGGTCGCGGCGAATGCGCTGTGGCCGGTCTTGCACGCGACCGACGACGTCGGCACCGCGATCACGCAATCGCTTTGCGGCACCATCTGGCACGTCAGCACGAGGCCGCCGTCCTTCTCGTCCTCGGTGAGCGCGTCGTCGATGTAGTCGTCGCCGAGGTCGTAGCTGCCGCTTTCCGCGCGGCACTTGCAGGTGCCGCACACGCCGTCGGAACAGTCCATCGGCAGGTTGATCTTCGCGCGAAACGCGGCGTCGAGCACCTTCTCGCCGGCCTTGCAGTCGATGAAGCGGGTGACCCCGTCCTCGAAGTTCAGTGCAATCTTGTAGGTGGACATGACCTCGTCTCCCTGTGTTACGTGTCGAAACAATCGGCGTCAGACGTGGTACACGTCGAGCACCTGCCGGATGTAGTCGTTCTTCAGCACGATCTTCTTGTTCGAAATCAGCAGCGCGTCGCCCACCTGGCGCAGCGTGACGAACATCGTGCCGAAGTAGTGATCGGTCACGCGGTAGCGATGGTTGAGCGTGTCGAAGTTGTAGCGCACGTCCACCTCGCCTTCGCGCTCGGCCAGCACCTCGACGTTCGTCACGTTGTGGCTGGTGCGCGGCTCGGGCGTCGACGCACCGCTGCGCTCGGTCTTGATCCGGAACACGCGATCCTCGAGGCCGCCGCGATCCGGGTAGTACATCAGCGAGATCTGGCTTTGCGGATCGTCGGTCGGCCGGTCGTCGTCGTCCCACGCGGGCATCCAGTACGTGACGTCCTCCGTGTAGCAGGTCAGCCACGCGTCCCACTCGCGATCGTCGAGCAGGCGCGCTTCGCGATACAGCGCCGCGCAAATGGTCCGGTAATCGATGTTCATGCCTCCACCTCCCCGCGTTCCTTCTTCAGCGCATCGCGCATCACGTGCACCCAGTGTTCGTGCTGGCACACGAACAGCCCTTCGTCCTCGCTGCGCTCGCCCGAAATGCGCGGGTTCAGCCCCATCTTTTTCGCGTTCTCGTCCGGCCCGTCGATCCACAGCGGCGCGCCGCGCGACAAGTCGTTCCACATCGCCGTGATGCCCGCGTAGCCGGCCTGGCATGCGCGGAATTCCTCGAGGTCGTCGGCCGTGCCCATCCCGGTCACGTTGAAGAAATCCTCGTACTGGCGAATGCGCGTCGTGCGGTCGGCTTCGCTCTCGCCCTTCGGCGCGAAGCAGAAGATGCTGACTTCGGTCTTGTCGACGCCGAGCGGGCGCACCACGCGGATCTGCGTGCTGAACTGGTCCATCAGGAACACGTTCGGGTACACGCACAGGTTGCGGGTCTGGTTCACGATGAAGTCGGCCTGCACGTCGCCGACGCGCGCCTTGATCTCGTCGCGGTGCTGGTACACGGGCCGCACTTCCGGGTTCATCGTCTGGGTCCACAGCAGGATGTGGCCGTTGTCGAAGCCGTACACGCCCGCGACCGACTTGCTCCAGCTGTTCGCGTCGACGGCCTTGGTGCCGTCCTCCTTGCGGCGGCCCATCGTCGCCGCGTAGTTCCAGTGCACGGTGCTCACGTGATAGCCGTCGCAGCCGTTCTCCATCTGCATCTTCCAGTTGCCTTCGTAGATGTAGGAGGAATTGCCGCGCAGCACTTCGAGGCCGTTCGGCGCCTGGTCGACGATCTGGTCGATGATCACGCGCGCCTCGCCGAGGTAGTCCTCGAGCGGCAGCACGTCGTCGCTCAGGCTGCCGAACAGGAAGCCGCGATAGTTCTGGAAGCGCGCGACCTTCTTCAGGTCGTGCGAGCCGTGCGTGTTGAACTGCACCGGATACTCGGTCGTCTTCTCGTCCTTCACCTTCAGCAGCTTGCCGGTGTTCGAGAAGGTCCAGCCGTGGAACGGGCACGTGAAGCTGCCCTTGTTGCCGTGCTTGCGGCGGCACAGCATCGCGCCCTTGTGCGCGCATGCATTGATCACGGCGTGCAGCTCGCCGGTCTTGTCGCGCGTGATGACGACCGGCTGGCGGCCGATCCACGTCGTGTAGTAATCGTTGTTGTTCGGGATCTGGCTCTCGTGCGCGAGGTACACCCAGTTGCGCTCGAAGATGTGCTTCATCTCGAGCTCGTACAGCGCCTCGTTCGTGAAGATGTCGCGGCGGCAGCGGAAGACGCCGGCCTCCTTGTCGTCCTGCACCGCGGTGGCGAGCAGGTGGTCCAGTTCGGTGGTGGGGTCGATCGTGGCGGACATGTTGGTTCCTCCTGTGCGCGTGCCGGGTCCTGCAAGCACGCTCGCATCGGTATCGATTGAATCTCGCGGGGACCCGGCCGGCGGCGGCGCAGGCGCGCCGCCGCGCCGTCGGGTGGTTATGCCGTGGCGGAAGCGCGCAGGCGTTCGACGATCTGGTTGTCCTTGCCCTCGACGCGCGGCGTCAGGACGAAGTTGAACTCGATGTCCTGGTACGCGTCGGCCTTCAGCCCAAGGGCGGCGCCGCCGGTCTTGCCGGTGACGGGCGGAATCAGCTCCTCGCGCGTCGCATACGCGAAGTCATCCCAGATCAGCGGGTCGCCGTCGATGTTGAACTGCGTCGTGAGCTTGCGGTGGCCGTCGCTGGTCACGAAGAAGTGCACGTGCGCCGGGCGGTTGCCATGGCGGCCGAGGCGATCCAGCAGCTGCTGCGTCGCGCCCTGCGGCGGGCAGCCGTAGCCGACCGGCATCAGCGTGCGGAATTCGTACTGGCCGTCCGCGCCCGTCTTCACCGCGCCGCGCAGGTTGAAATCGCTCTGCTTGCCGGTCGGGTCGAAGTGCGAATAGAAGCCGTGCGAATTCGCGTGCCAGCACTCGACCAGCGCGCCGGCCACCGGCTTGCCGTCGAGACCCGTGACCGTGCCGTGGATCACGAGCGGGCCCGCGGCTTCGTCCGCGTCGAGGTCGATCTTCGCGACGCCGTCGCGCACCGGCGCACCGGCGACATACAGCGGGCCTTCGATCGTCCGCGGCGTGCCGCCGTCGAGGCCGATCGCCTCGTCCTCGGCGTCCATCCGGATGTCGAGATACTTCTCGAGGCCGAGGCCGGCGGCGAGCAGCGCCGCTTCGCCGTCCTGGCCGAGCTTGTTCAGGTAGTTCACGCCAGCCCACACTTCGTCGGGCGTGATGTCGAGATCGTCGATCGCCTTGAACAGGTCGCCGAGCAGCCGCAGCACGATCTGCTGCGTGCGCGCGTCGCCGCCGTTGGTGCCATTGGCGCCCGCGTTCGACGCGGCCTTCAGCAGATCCTGCACTTCCTTCGTATCGAAAACTTTGACGCTCATGATGGTGTCTCCACGTGTATTAGGGGAAAAGTGACCCGGGGTGCTCGCTGTCGCAGCAGAGGCGGCTCCGTGGCTCAAACGTCGCCGTCGTGTATCGACGACGGGTGGCGACACAACGGCGTCACCGAAATCTTCATGTACGGGAACAGCGGCAGGCCGGTCAGGATCTCGTGCAGCTCGGCGTTGCCCGACACGTCGAACACGCTGAAATTCGCGTATTCGCCGGCGATGCGCCAGATATGGCGCCACTTGCCGCTGCGCTGCAGGTCCTGCGAATACGCTTTCTCGCGGGTCTTGATCTCGTCGGCCACCCCGGCCGGCATGTCGGCCGGGAGGTTGACGTCCATGCGTACGTGGAAAAGCATCGTGATGTCCTGATACGTAATCGGGTTGGCGCAAGTTAGCGGGAGACTTTCGTCAGCCCGTCGCGGGTGAAGCGCGCGACCTTCGCTTCGTCGAGCTCGATGCCGAGGCCCGGGCCGCTCGGCACGGTCAGTTCGAAATCGCTGTAGTCGAGCGGGGCCGTGAGGATTTCCTCGGTGATCAGTAGCGGTCCGAACAGTTCGGTGCCCCACTGCAGGTTCGCGAAGCTCGCGAACAGATGCGCGGATGCAACGGTGCTGAACGCGCCTTCGAGCATCGTGCCGCCGTACAGCTCGATGCCGGCCGCATCCGCGATCGCCGCGACGCGCTGCGCGGCAAAGAGGCCGCCGCTCTGCTCGATCTTGATCGCGAACACGTCCGCGCCGTGATGCTTCGCGATCTCGAACGCGCTGTCCGGGCCCTGCAGGATTTCATCGGCCATCAGCGCGACCGGGAAGCGGCGCATCAGCCGCGCGAGCGCCGCGGCCGACGCGACCGGCTGCTCGACCAGTTCGCAACCGGCATCGGCCAGCGCCGGAATCGCGCGCGCCGCCTGCGTCTCGCTCCAGGCCATGTTCACGTCGACGCGCACCGATGCGCGCTCGCCGAGTGCCCGCTTGATCTCGGCCACGTGCCGGACGTCCTCGGCGAGCGCCTTCGCGCCGATCTTCAGTTTGAACACGTTGTGGCGGCGCAGGTCGAGCATCCGTTCGGCTTCCGCGATATCGGTCGCCGTGTTGCCCGATGCGAGCGTCCACGCGACCGGCAGGCGATCGCGCCGGCGACCGCCGAGCAGTTCGCTGACCGGCACGCCAAGGCGCTTGCCGTGCGCGTCGAGCAGCGCGGTTTCGAGCGCGCTCTTCGCGAAGTGATTGACCTTCGCGAGCTTGCCGAGGAACGCCATCAGCGTCTGGATGCGCGTCGCGTCCTTGCCCATGATCGCCGGCGCGAGGTACGCGTCGATCGCAAGCTTCATCGCTTCCGGGCTTTCCGGGCCGTAGGCCATCCCGGCGATCGTCGTGCCTTCGCCGAGGCCCGTCACGCCGTCGCTGCAGGTCACCTTCACCAGCATCAGCGTCTGCCCGTGCATCGTGGCGACCGACAACTTGTGCGGACGGATCGTCGGCAGGTCGACGAGGCGGGTTTCAATGCGTTCGATGGTGACTGAGGACATGGGGCACGCTGCGTGTGGGAAGTTCATGGAACGGATTTATACGCGGCGGGGAAATGGGGCGTCCAATACTTTTGGGCGAGTTTTTTGATACCTGGAGGGTATTGAAATACGACTCGAGACCCGGGATATTGCGGCGCGCCATACCTTTTTTGGCTAGGTATGCGGGCGGAGAGGCTTGCTGGAGCGTGGTCGCGCGTGGTCGGGGTATCGCTTGCGCGGAGGTGCGATGCGGCTACTTTCGGCAGTGGGAAAACCGGCTGAAACGGGTGGCCTGCCTGAATCGATCAGGGTTTTCCTGAGGGCAAAACGGTGGGGTTGGCCGTCGGTCTTCGGCTTCGGCGTCGGTTTCTGCGAACGACCGGATGGAGGTCGGTATGTGGATATCGGCTCGTCGCCGATGCGCCACGTCTATCAGAAGCCGATGGTGGCTATCGGCCAACAGACGACCTTCGCGGGCAACGGGGTTCGGACATTCAGACGTCCGTTGCGCCCTGGAGGCGGCCATTTAAATCGCGAGTACAGCCTGAGTGCCCCCCGATGGGTGGCTGGCAAGCCATGCAGCGCAGCGCTCCCGCAAGAAAGCATGCAACGCGTTAATCGCCGGCGACAGTTGCGCACGGTGAGCACAAATCAAGTGCAGCGGCGCAGGCTCGCAGTCCTCCGGGGGAAATAACTCCACCAGTCGACCTGCCTTCAGATCGTCGATGAGGTCCAGTCGCGACTTGTAAACAATGCCTTCCCCGGCTACGGCCCAGCGACGAACGGCATCGGCATCGTCGCTGATGCGATTACCTGTCACGGCCACGGTGCGCTCGCCGCCTCGCGGGGTAAAGCGCCAGCGTTCATGTATCTGCTCGCTCCATACGTACCGAAGGCAGTTGTGCCGCCGCAGATCCTCAATTTTGGTCGGTGCGCCATGCCGTTCGAGGTAGGACGGCGCGGCACACAATGCGCGCCGGTTGTTGTCGACCAGTTTCATGGCCAAAAGCGACGAATCCGGCAGCGCTCCGTAGCGCACGACTGCATCCAGCGGCTGGCGGATCAGGTCGGCCGCACGGTCGCTCATTTTCAGGTGCAGCGACAAGCCAGGGTGCCGGTGCTGAAAGTCATCCAGCCACGGCAACAGCAGGTTTCGACCAAAGTCAGACGGAGCGGACAGCCGCAGCGGGCCGGACAGTGCCCCCGGCTGTTTGCCAGGGCCTGCTGGCCTTGCTCCAGCGCACCAATCATGACCCGCGCATGCGGCAGGTAACGCTCTCCAGCCTCCGACAATTGCATGCTTCGCGTGGACCGCGTGAACAAGCGCGTGTCCAGCACCTTCTCAAGCCGCTGCACCGATGCACTCGCGTGTGCCGGCGCGATATTCAGCTGGCGCGCCGCCTCCGAGAAGCTGCCGTAATCCACCGTGTGCACGAAGATCTGGACGTCATCGAGTCGAATCATTTTCATTGAAATGACGAAAGTGTTTGGGCTCGCCGGATATTTATCCGCATATCGACGAAAGATAGCATGGTCTCAATCACCCTTGGAGACCACGTGTATGAAAGCCATCGGCTTCTATCAGAACCATCCCGTCAGCCACCCGCACGCGCTGCAGGATATCGAGCTGCCCACGCCGGAACTGCGCGACCACGATCTGTTGGTGGAAGTAAAGGCGGTATCGGTCAACCCGGTCGATACCAAAATTCGGCGCAGTGGAGATATTCCTGAAGGCGGTGCCCGCATCGCCGGCTGGGACGCGGCGGGAATCGTCCGCGCGACCGGTCCGCTGGCCACGCGCTTCAAGGCAGGCGACCGTGTCTGGTACGCGGGCGACATCAAGCGACCCGGCAGCAACAGCGAACTGCACGCCGTGGACGAACGCATCGTCGGACCCATGCCGACATCACTGGATTTCGCAGAGGCCGCTTCATTGCCGCTGACCACGATCACCGCGTGGGAGCTGCTGTTCGACCGTCTGCGTGTTCAGGCAGCGGACCCGGCCAAGCACAACGTGCTGCTCGTGATCGGAGCGGCGGGCGGCGTCGGCTCGATTCTGACCCAACTGGCACGTGAGCTGACCGGTATGACCGTCATCGGCACGGCCTCGCGACCGGAAACCCGCGAATGGGTGCTGGCTCATGGCGCGCACTACGTCCTCGATCACCATCAACCCTGGGCAACCCAGTTGGCCGCGCTCGGTATCGAGCACGTCACCCATGTTGCCGGGTTGAACAACAGCGCTGCCTATGTGGCTCAAATCGCCGCCGTGCTGCGCCCGGAAGGCCAGTTCGCCCTCATCGACGATCCGGTGGGTCTCGACATCGGGCCGTTCAAGGGGAAATCCATCTCGATTCACTGGGAACTGATGTTTACCCGCGCGATGTTCACCACCGACACCCTCGCACGGCAACACGCGTTGCTGCGCCGCGCGGCGCAGCTGGTTGACCAGAGCCGCCTCAAGCACACCCTGACCCGACGCATTGACGGCATCAACGCCGCAGGTCTCATCGAAGCGCACGCGCTGGTCGAGGCCGGCAACATGATCGGCAAGGTCGTCGTCGCCAACCATTGAACCCTTCTGATAACGGACATCAACATGACATCGCCAATCATCAGCACGACAACGATCAGCCTGGAAGCCGCGCAAGCATTGATTGCCGAAGCGCGCCGCGCGTGCGCCGCACGAGGATTCGCCGCGACAATTGCGATTACCGATGCAGGCGGTCACCTGCGCGCTTTCGAGCGCGCCGATACCGCCCCGTTCCTGACTGTCGACGTCGCCATCGACAAGGCATGGACCGCCGCGTCATTCGGCATGGCCACGCACCAATGGAATCAGTACATGGCCGAACCTGCCGTTGCCCCGCTGGCGCACCATCCGCGGCTGATGCCGGTCGGCGGTGGCGTACCGATCTTTTACGAAGGGCGTCTGGTCGGGGGCATCGGTGTTTCTGGCGGAACATCGGCTCAAGACCACGAGGCCGCTGAGGAAGCGCTGCGCCACGCCGGGTTTAACCAGTAACGATCGCCTTGCCGTCAATCGACAAACGTTCCACAAAGGCGGAACCGTTGCGCGTGAGGGACCGGCCCGGACGGTCGGATCACTCCGATAATTGTCGTTGAAGCTCTGGCGGCTCGAACGACGGCTTCGGGTCGATAACTGCGAATCCCGAGAAGCGTGAGCGTAGGTCTGAGCACAGGTTTACGCGTTGAGCCTCGTCAGACACGGCGCAGGCACTGCTACACCAGCAATCCCCGCAGTGTCATCAGCCGGCGTGCGGCAACAATCCGCGCAACGACTGTCCAGTTTCCGTACACATGACCGCGAACGCCCCACGATCGGCGCGGGCGCGGCGGGTGGGAAGAAACCCGGATAGCCCCGTTTCCCCGCCCCCGCCTACCCTCGCGCGCATGCCGGTCGACACCAAAGCGCCAAGCAACGCCCGATCCGGCCGACCGAAATTTCCTCAGGAGCGTACATGGATAGCAGCAGCAACACGGCACTGTTCGACGCCGACGTCTGGCGCGGCAAGACTTTCACCGGGCACTGGCACGCGAGCCCGCACGCGGCCGACGTGATCGAACCGGCGACCGGCAACACGCTCGGCCGCATCGGCCTCGCGGATAGCGCGGCCATCGCCGACGCGTCGGCCGCCGCGCAGCGCGCGCAGCCTGCGTGGTTCGGCCTGCCGTACGACGAGCGCGCGGCGGTCCTGCGTCGCGCGGCGGCCGTCGCCGAAACGCACTTCGATGCGATCGTCGACTGGCTCGTGCGCGAAAGCGGCTCGACGCGCGCGAAGGCGTCGTTCGAAACCGCCGTCACGATCAAGGCCCTGCACGAGGCGGCCGGGTTGCCATCGCGCGCAGCCGGCGAAGTGCTGCCGTCGACGCCCGGCCGGCTGTCGCTCGCGCGGCGCCGCCCGCGCGGCGTGGTCGGCGTGATCTCGCCGTTCAACTTCCCGCTGTACCTCGCGGTGCGCGCGGTCGCGCCGGCGCTCGCGCTCGGCAACGCGGTCGTGCTGAAACCCGATCCGCGCACCGCCGTGTGCGGCGGCGTCGCGATCGCGCGCGTGTTCGAGCTCGCCGGCTTGCCGCAAGGCGTGCTGCACGTGCTGCCCGGCGACGGCGCGGCCGGTGCGGCGCTGGTCGCCGATCCGCACGTCGCGATGATCCAGTTCACCGGCTCCACCGCGGCCGGACGCAAGGTCGGCGAAGCGGCGGGCCGCTACCTGAAGAAGGTGTCGCTCGAACTCGGCGGCAAGAACTCGCTGATCGTGCTCGACGACGCCGATCTCGACCGCGCCGTCGCCAACACCGCCTGGGGCGCGTATCTGCATCAAGGCCAGATCTGCATGGCCACGGGCCGCGTGCTCGTGCAGCGCGCGATTCACGACCGCTTCGTCGCGAAGCTCGTCGAGAAGGCGCAAGGCCTGCGCGTCGGCGATCCAGCGACCGCGGACGTCGGCCTCGGCCCGCTGATCAATGCCGCGCAACGCGACCATGCGGCGAACCTGGTCGACGCGGCCCGTCGCGCGGGCGCACGCGTCGAGACGGGCGGCGGCCATCGCGGCCTGTTCTTCGAGCCGACCGTGCTGAGCGGCGTCGCGCCGGGCAATCCGGCGTTCGACGAGGAGATCTTCGGGCCGGTCGCGATCGTCGTGCCGTTCGATACCGACGAAGAGGCGATCGCGCTCGCGAACCAGACCGAATACGGGTTGTCGATGGCGATCCTGTCCGCCGACGTCGGCCGCGCGCTCAGGATCGGCGAGCGGTTGAACACCGGCCTGCTGCACATCAACGACCAGACGGTCAACGATGAAGTGATCAACCCGTTCGGCGGTGTCGGCGCATCGGGCAACGGCTCGAGCATCGGCGGCAGCGCGAACTGGGAAGAATTCACGCAGTGGCAGTGGCTGACCATCAAGGGCGACGCGCCGTTGTATCCGCTTTAACGAAGGCTTTAACAAGGAGACCGACCATGTACACGGAAAACGATACGCGCGCCGTCACCGCGGCCGTCGCACGCGCCGCCGGCGCACCGTTCTCGATCGAATCGGCCCGGATCCGCGCGCCGCGCGGCGACGAGGTGCTGGTGCGCGTCGTCGCGACGGGCCTGTGCCACACCGACCTGATCGTGCGCGACCAGTACTACCCGGTGCCGCTGCCGGCCGTGCTCGGTCACGAGGGCGCCGGCGTGGTCGAGGCAGTCGGCCCGAACGTGAAGACGCTCGCCGCGGGCGATCACGTCGTGCTCACCTACGGCGCGTGCGGCCACTGCACGTCGTGCGTCGGCGGTCACGGTGCGTATTGCCGGCAGTTCTTCGCGCTGAATTTCGGCGGCGCCGACGCCGACGGGCAGACCGCGATCCGCGACGCCGCCGGACAACCGCTGCACGATCATTTCTTTGCGCAGTCGTCGTTCGCGAGCTATGCGCTCGCCCGCGAGAACAACGCGGTCAAGGTGCCGAAGGAGGCGCCGCTCGACCTGCTCGGGCCGCTCGGCTGCGGCATCCAGACCGGTGCGGGCGCGGTGATCAACTCGCTCGCGGTGCGCACGGGCAGCAGCTTCGCGAGCTTCGGCGCGGGGGCGGTCGGCATGAGCGCCGTGATGGCCGCACGCATCGCGGGCGCCACCACCATCATCGCCGTCGACATCGTGCCGTCGCGGCTCGCGCTGGCATTGGCGCTCGGCGCGACGCACGCGATCAACAGCAAGGAAGTCGATGTCGTCGACGCGATCCGCGAGATCACCGGCGGCGGCGTCGATTTCGCGCTCGAATCGACCGGGCTGCCGGCCGTGCTGTCGCAAGGGATCGACGCGCTCGGCTCGCGCGGCACGATGGGCGTGGTCGGCGCGCCGAAGCTCGGCACCCGGGCGGAATTCGACGTGAACAGCCTGCTGCTCGGCGGCCACACGATCCGCGGCATCGTCGAAGGCGACAGCGTGCCGCAGATCTTCATTCCGCAGCTCGTGCAGCTGTATCTGCAAGGGCGGTTTCCGTTCGATCGGCTGGTGAAGTTCTATCCGCTCGAACAGATCAACCAGGCGGCGGAAGACAGCAGCAAAGGCATCACGCTCAAGCCGATCCTGCGCTTGCCGCATTGAGCCCAGGCGTGCCGCCGGCCGTCGGCGGCACGCGGCGGCGCTCCGGCGGGGACGACAATACCGCGCTTCGGGCGCCGGGCTATATTACGCATTCGCGCGACACGCCGGGCCGCCCCGCCCGGCCCGGACATTCGACCCCAAATGGAATCCAGCGTGAATACGGCTCCCGAATCCCTTGCCCGGCCGGTCGACCTCGACCGGCTCCGCGTCCGCTTCGCGGCGGGCGAGCCACTGCCCGAAACCGCGTTGCCGGCCAGCGTCGCGCGCTCGTGGGCGCGTTCGCGCGATGCCGGGCTCCGGCCGTGGGAAACCGCCCGCTACGAAATGCAGCGCGAGCGCGACGAATCGCGCGCGGACCGGCAACTGACCCGCTGCGTCGCGCAGGAAATCGAGCAGCTGTGGGCTGCGTTCGGCGGCAGCGACTGGACGATCTTCTGCGTCAATCCGCGCGGCACGATCGTCCATGCGCGGCGCAGCCCGCAGTGCGGCGACACGCTGCTGACGCCGATCGTCGCCGGGCGCCGGATCGTCGAACCGAACGTCGGCACGACCGCGCCGAGCTGCGTGATTCACGACGGGGCCGAGGCCGTCGTCGCGGGTGCGCAGCACTATCTCGACGAGTTGTCGCGGGTGTTCTGTCTCGCGGTGCCGCTGGTCGGCTTCGATGGCGAAGTGATCGGCGCGCTCGACATCACCGGCATCGGCCGGCGCAACGTCGTGCAACTGCGCGAGCAGTTCCGGCATGCGGCACTGTCCGCCGAGCAGCGGCTGTATGCGCTGCTGCGCGACTGCCATCTGCTGCACGTGCAATACGATCCGCGCTGGCTCGGCACGCCGCTCGCCGGCGTCGTCGCGCTCGACGAAGCGGGCCGCGTGCGCGCGGTGAGCCGGCTCGCGCGCCAGATGCTCGATCTCGCGCCCGAGGGGCCGGTCGCACGGTGCGATCTCCGGCAACTGTTTCCCGGTGCAACGCCCGCGCAGCAGCGTCGTTTGCTGACGCCGGCGCGCACGCCGCAGCGAATCGCGCGCGACGATGGTAGCCACGTATGGGTGCGCACCGTGCGCGCGCCGCTCGATCGGGCGACGATGGCGCGCCACGCCGATGTGCTCGAGGACGCCGCCGACGCGTGCAACGCAGCGCCGGCCGCGACCCCGCACGCGAGCTTGCACGAACAATCGCTCGACGCGATCCGCCGGGCGCTCGGCGAGCACGACGGCAATGTGTCGGCGGCCGCGCGGCAGCTCGGCATTTCACGCACGACGCTGTATGCGAAGCTCAGGCAGCTCGATGCGGCGGGGCTCGGGATTGGCGGGCCGCATTGACGCGGCGTTCGGCGTTCGGCGTTCGGCGTTCGGCGTTCGGCGTTCGGCGTTCGGCGTTCGGCGGTCGGCGGTCGGCGGTCGGCGGTCGGCGGTCGGCGTTCGCCGTTCGCCGTTCGCCGTTCGGCATGAAACGATGGCGGCCACGCCGCCCTCCTCCCGTCCTTGCAAGCGGATCGCCGCCGCAGCCTCACCCGGTCAGAATGCGTAATTGACCGACACCAGCGTGACGAGCGGATCCAGCGTGATCTTCGCGACGCTCTTGACCACGGCACCGTTCGGCAGCCGGGTGCTCAAATTGGCTTTCGTCCCGAACGGCAGGTACGACACGGAAAGCCCGGCCGACCAATGCTTGTCGAACTGGTAATTCAACCCGGCATTGAAGACCGGCGACCATGCGCTGTCTACGTCCGCACTCGTCGACAGGCCTGTCGTCGCCCCGTGCGTCAATTGCGCGCTCAACGCCTGCTGGAACGCGGGACCGACATGCGCATTGGTGAACCAGATGTAGCTGACGCCGATGCCGAGATAGGGTCTCCATCGGGCATCCGCGCGGCCGAAATAATATTTCAGCAGCAGCGCCGGACTCCACTGGCGGACATCGCCGAGCGGATTGATCGCCGCGGCGGAAAGCACACCCGTTCCCGAGAACTTGAATTTCGGCGGAATGCCGGCGACCGTCTCCACCGCGATGTTGTCGGTCAGGAAATGCGTAAACGTCATGCCGAGCGTGTCGGCGTTATCGACGCTCGCGCCCGTATCGGGCACCGCGTGCCCGCCGATTTCGAGCGGATCGCTCGAGGTTTGAGGGGCGATTCGCAACCAGCCCATTCCGATCACGTTGCTTCCCGCGGACTGCGCATGCGCTGCCGCGCTCGCCACCAGCATGGCGGCAGCCGCCGCCAGTTTCATCGACTTCATCAGACGGTATCTCCCTATTTATTGTCTCGACACGGGTGCGTATGCCGACCGTGGCGTGCCGCCACTATGGCGGCCGACCGGGGCTTTGGAAATGTTTGAAACGGACGCGAAAATTGTCCGCGTTCGCTACCACACGGAACCGGCGGATTGACGTAACGTGGTCACTGCGGACGCGGCCTGCGAAGCATCGATGCCCGGCATTGCCCGATTCCAGGCCGCGACGAGAACCGACGACCTGATTCAGAGATGAGCAGCAGCACCATGCGATTGAACCCGACGCAAGCCGGCCCTGGCGCCGGCTTGCCGTCGTCGCCGGTCGATCTGGCCACCCTGTCGGAAAAACGCGCATCGCCGTCGAAGCTCGCGGCGCTGATGGAAGTCGCGGCGCATCTGGCGCTCGACACGTCCGCGGTGCTCGCCGGGACCGATCTCACCCCGAACGACGTGTCGAACCCGTTCACGCTCACGTCGGCGCAACAATTCCTGACGGCCGTGCGCAATGCGCTCCGGCACTATTCCGGCTCCGACCTGGGCGTGCGGGTCGGCAGGTTGCTGCATGCATCGAGCTACGGGCTGTACGGGTATGCGACGCTGTGCGCCGAAACGCTCGGGCAGGCGTTCGATGCGGCGGTCCGGTTCCACCGGCTCGCGAACGGCTTGCTCGGCATTCGCTGGGGCATAGAAGGCGAGGAAGGCGATCTGGCGTCCTGGCATTTCCCTGCCCGCGAAGACGTGGTGCTGCCCGAACTCGACGCGCGACTGTACGCGTTTCTGCTCGACATGCAGTTCATTCTTCACGCGACATTCGTCAAGGACGTGATGGGATCGTGGTGCGTGCCGGTGCGCGCACAGTTTGCATGCGAACCACCGGCCCATGCGACATTGCTTGCCGAAGCGCTCGACTGTCCGGTTGCATTCGATCAGGATTGCCATGTGTTGAGCTATCCCGCCGCGTGGCTGTCGCGGGCGCCGCAGCTTGCCCACCCGATCACGGCGGCCCAGGTCTCGCGGCACTGCGCGCAGTTGCTCGACGAACTCCAGGACCGCTCCGGGATCACGCTTCGCGTCTACGACGAACTAACGCGCATCCCCGGCAGATTCCCGGACATCGACGCGATCGCCGGGACCCTCCACATGACTTCAAGGACACTGCGCCGCAAGCTCGACGCCGCAGGCACGTCCTACAACGAACTGCTGACGGGCGTGCGCAGGGCGCTGGCGATCGACTATCTCGGCACGACCGCGCTGAGCACCGAAGACATCGCATCGGTATTGGGATTCAGCGACGCCGCGAGTTTCCGGCATGCATTCAAGCGCTGGACCGGCCTGACGCCGAACGAGGTGCGCGGCAACGCGGAGCCGGCGCCGCGGCCGTGGAGCACGGCGGGTTGACGCCGCCATTGCGGCGTTATCGTCGGCATGGCCGATGAACAGGCCCTACGCGACCGCTCGCCGCTCATGCAGCCGCAACGCGGCCCACGCGATGCCGGCCGAGAAGATTCCGACCAACCCGCCGAACGTGCCGATCCACGGCAGCCCGAACGCTCCGGCGATATGGTTGCCGAGCAGCGCGCCGGCGCCGATCCCGACGTTGTACAGCCCGGAAAAGATCGACACCGCGAGATCGGTCGCTTCCGGCGCCAGCTTCAGCACCCACGCCTGCATCGCGAGACCGAAGCAGACGATCGCGCCGCCCCACACGAGCGTGTGAACCGACAGCGTGACGATGTTCAGTGCGCTCGGGAACAGGATCAGCAGACAGGCCGACAACGCGATGATCGACGCGAGCAGGAAGTCGGCCGGCCGCTCCGGAAACACGCGGTTGAAGCAGAGCGCGGCCGGCATGCCGGCGACGCCGAACAGGATCAGCACGTAGGTAATCCGGCCGCTGCTCGCGTGATTGACGCTCTGCACGAACGGCTCGATATACGTGTACGACGTGAAGTGCGCGGATACCACCAGCACGGTGATCGCATACAGCGACACCAGCGCCGGCTTGCGCAGGAACGTGCCGATGCTCGCGAGCGAGCCGGCGCCCTGGCTCGGGAGCGTCGGCAGCGACACGCGCAGTATCAGCAGCGCAACGGCCGCCGCGCCGCCGATCACGAGGAACGTGACGCGCCAGCCGAGCGCCTCGCCGATCACGCGCCCGAGCGGAATGCCGGCGACCATCGCGATCGCCGTGCCCATCGCGAGCAGGCTGAGCGCGCGACTTTTTCGGTCGCTCGGCGCGACCCGCACGGCGAGCGGGACGGAAATCGACCAGAACACCGCATGCGCGCACGCGATGCCGAGCCGGCCGATCATCAGCACCGTGAAATTCCACGCGACGCCGGTGACGACATGGCTGCCGATGAACACCAGCAACGCGCAGCTCAGCAGCTTGCGGCGCTCGACGTGACGCGTGACGAACGTCAGCGGCAGCGACACGACGGCGACGGCCCACGCGTAGATCGTCAGCATCAGGCCGACGGCGGTCGGCTGCATCTGCAGGCTGTCGCCGATCGCGCTCAGCAGCGCGACGGGCACGAACTCGGTGGTATTGAAGATGAAGGCAGTGAGTGCCAGGGCCAGAACGCCCCACCACGACTGTTCGGAACTGACGGCGTCCGGGGTTGCCATACGGGAATTCGACGAAGGTTGAGAGCGCGGGCAGCCGGCCCGGCGCATCGGCGCGATTGTACCAGCGGCGCTTGACACGCTGCTGCCGGCCGCGGCGCGCGGACATGGCGATGACACGGCCGTGCGCCGATAATGACCGATGTGTCGAAAACGCTTTCGCTAACGATTCGCCCGAACGACCTCGGGCAGGGAGATTCACATGCGCATTGAAACGTCGTTTCTGTTCGATCTCGACGGCACGCTCGTCGACAGCGTCTACCAGCACGTGCTCGCGTGGAAGGAAGCGCTCGATGCGGAAGGCATCGAGCTGTCGGTGTGGCGCATCCATCGCAAGATCGGGATGAGCGGCGGCCTGTTCCTGAACCAGCTGCTGCGCGAGACGGCCGGCGACATCGACGCCGAGCGCGTCGAACGGCTCGCGCGGCTGCATGCGGCCGCGTACCAGCGGCTGCGTGCGCAGGTCCGGCCGCTGCCGGGCGCGCGCGTGCTATTGGCCGCGTTGTCGAACGCGGGCATCCGCTGGGCGATCGCGACGAGCGGGCGGATGGAAACCGCCGCGATCAATCTCGACGCGCTCGGCGTCGATCCCGCGAAGCACGTGGTCGTCACGCGCGACCAGGTCAAGTATGCGAAACCGGATCCCGACCTGTTCCTGACCGCTGCCGCGAAACTGAACGTGCCGATCGAGCATACGGTAGTGATCGGCGACAGCATCTGGGACATGCTCGCCGCGAGCCGCTGCCGCGCGCTGGGCGTCGGGCTGCTGTCGGGCGGTTACGGCAGCGACGAGCTGGAGCGCGCGGGGGCGCTGCGCGTGTACGACGATCCGGCGGATCTGCTGTGGCATCTGGACGAGATTGCGGCGCGGCCGTGATGCCTGAACCGTCCGCCTGACCCGCATCGCCCGGTTCTCCGACATCGTCTTCGGCGGATCGGGCCCCTTCGGGCACACGTCCGCGCAGCTCCTGATCGTCCGGCGGCGGAAATGCGTGAGCCGGGCCGGACGGATCGCGCGGGATCGCCCCGCTTCAATCGTCGTCGACCCGCTTGTCGACCAGATAGCGCCCGCGCTCGACGCCGGCACGCAGTGCCTCGTCCTCGGTCGGCCATTCGGGTCCGGCCGGCTCCGGCACGTAGAGCTCGATGCGCGCGCCGTCGACATACACCTGCACCTCATCGTCCCACGCGCCGCGCACGTTGCGCCGCGCCCATACGCGAATCTCGTGGCCGCGATACGGATCGCGAACCTGTGCGTCCTGTTGATGTTGCATCCTGGCCCCCTGTACTTATCTGCGATGGAGATGCAAAAAATGCGCACCGCATGATCGCCGCGCGCGCCGTCGGCCCCGTGCGCACGCGCCGTGCCCGGTATCGGCAGGCCCAGCACGCGCCTTGCGTCCCGAATGGGTATCGGGTATCGAACCGGGCATCGAACCGCCCCGGTACGCCAGACAATAAAGGAAGCCACGATGATCGGCCATATCGAACTCCGGTTGCCAGGAAATGCGTGCATTTTCTACCTGGGCACATCGATGCCGTCGGCCCGTGAGGATCCCCCCTCATTCTTCGCTCACTCGGTCACGGGATGGGACGCGTTCATTTCAATTCTCCTCGGACGCCTGCTGCTCGCCGCGCTGCTCGGCAGCGTCATCGGGCTCGAACGCGAGCGGCTCAACTGGGCCGCCGGATTGCGCACGCACATGCTGGTGTGCGTCGGCTCGGCCCTCGTGATGCTCGTTTCCACGTTCGGCTTCGAGGACGTGCGCGGGCAGAACGGCGTCGTGCTCGATCCGTCGCGGGTCGCCGCGCAGGTGGTATCGGGCATCGGCTTTCTCGGCGCCGGCTCGATCCTGCTGCGCGGCGAAGTGGTGCGCGGGCTGACGACGGCAGCGAGCCTGTGGGCGGTGGCCGGCGTCGGTCTCGCCGCGGGTGGCGGCATGTATGTCGCGGCGATCGGTGCAACGGCGATCGTGCTTGCAATCCTCGCGGGCGTGAAACCGCTCGAGCGCCGCTTCATCGCGCAGCGGCAGCAGCGCACGCTGCGGCTCGTCGTCGAACGCGGCGGCCTGACGCTCGGGGTGCTGCACGACACGCTCGGCACCGGCCGCGTGCGCGTGAAGCGGTTCATCGTCCAGCAATCGGATGACGATCCGGACACCGACGACATCTCGGTATCGTTCTCGCGCACGAGTGGCGCGGAATTTGCGGCGATCTGCGCGGCGCTGCAACGCATCGCCGGTGTGCGGACCTGTCATCCCGACACCTCGACAAGGAGTCTCGCGTGACCCCGACCGACCTGCTCTCCTACCTCGTCACCAGCCAGCTCGCTGCGCGCATGCGCGGCGGCGCATGGCTCACGACCAGCCAGGCGGTCGGCGCGATGCGCGCGTGGCTCGCGTGCCACCACGCGGAATGCGGCTGGCTCGACCGGATCAGGATCGCGCATGCGTCCGCGACGATCGCGCAAGGCATCTACGAGATCGCGTGCGCATACGGCGACCCCGACAGCGGCGAACGCGTCCGGCTCGACGCCGATTCGCCGGAACTGCAGGCGCTGCGCGCGCGTTGCGACGTGCTGCTGCAACGCATCGACGGCGACCGGGACGTCGACGCCCGATGATCGTGCCGGTTCGCATGACGCGCGCCGCATTCGCGACCGCGAGCACCGACGCGGCGGTCAATACCTCGCGCCCGGACGATCCGGTTCGACACGGGCTGCTCGAATGCGGACGCAACTGCGACACGATCCGCGATGCAAGCCGTTTCGCGATGCCGGTGGACGGCGACGCATATTTCGCGACGCTGCGCGCCGCGCTGCGCCGGGCACGCCCTTTGCGCGCTGAGCGCCCCTGCCTGATGGAACCTGACGGAGCTTGCCGATGCGAACCGACGAACTCGCCGGAACGGCCCTCGATTACTGGTGCGCGCGCGCGTTGTGCGCGGACGACGAAGACACGCTGTGCTTCACGGCCGTCGAACCGAAGGTCATCGTGACCGCCGCATGCGATGCATTGCGGCGCCTCGACGCGCATTTCGCACCGTCGGCGTCATGGGCCGACGCGGGGGCGGTGCTCGAGCGCGTCGGCGATCTTCGGATCGCGCGCCGCGGCGACGGCGTCGAATGCGACGCGTGCTTCATCGACCGTCCGTCGACCTGTGCGGCCCGTGCGCCGGACATGCGCACCGCATTGCTGCGCGCGTTCGTGCGAGCGCGCTTCGGCGACACGGTCGAGACGCCGCCGTCGTTCGCGCATCGGATCGAACGCGGCGCCCCGGTGCGCTACGACCCCGGTGCGCCGCTTCCCGAGGCGGACGATGATCCGGCTACGGGAGACAGTTCGGATATCCGGTCGATTCCGCGCATGTGAGGCTGCGCCCCATGGGTAGTCCGTTGCGGTCGAATTGCCACGACCGTGCGGCGCACATGTAGAAACGACAACGTCCGACGCGCGGGTTATCCGTACTCGCGCAAAACGTCATTCGTATAGAGGCGCGGTCCCCAAAAAAGGCGCCACGCAATACTCAGCAAGACGAAGACGCCAATCGCAATCGTAAATACCGTCTCGACCCTTATCTTTCCAGCCCCACTGTTATCTAGTTCATAGTCGTCCTCTGGCCAATTCAAAGCGTCGGCTCGCTCGGTCGTCGGATACAGATTGATGGTGATGTTCGGGTTGAGCGCCGGAGCGTCGGCCACTCGTACGACATGCACGTCGGCACAAAATTTGACGGAGATTCGACAACCGCAGGCACCACCCTTCTGGCACCCGTCGAGAATGAGCTTGTAGTTGCCCTGATTCAGGGTCTTTTCAATCTGATTCTTGTAGGTAGAAGCGCCGACTTCCTTCGGGTCGCGCTCCACCAGCATCAGCCCCTGCTCTGCGAGGGTCTTAGGAGAATTTGCTCCGTTCCGGAAGGTTTCGTACTGGACAACAACGTAGTCATTGTTCGCGTCCCGCAACGGCTCCCGGGTCGCTCGATTCATTTTCACCAGCAGTCGCGGCACTAATGCGATAACCACCTTCGCTGTCAACGTTTTACTGACCGAATCGTAGGTGAACTGGCATGTGGTCGGCGCCGTCCCTGCACACATGACAGGTTGACCATCCTCCGTAAGACGCTCGGTTCTCGTCCAACCATACTTTTGATAGGGTGGCGTCTCCCGCATCATCGTTGCCGATTCAACAAAATCGGCCAGCTGCCAGTTACACGGCGCCGGATTCTGCAACTGAATGGGATCAAGCGGGACGCAGATCGACTTCTCGTTTTCGGCGTCGTTCACAGTCAAACCGCCATTGCCTAGCGTTTTCGAACCCGCACCAGATTTCCCACCGAATAGGCCACCGAGAAGCGACGGCGCCGCGACGCCGGTATCGGCCGAAGCATCCGTCACGGACGCAGGAGACGCCGGTGGAACAAAGTTCGGGTTGGTCCGCCACACGTCACATTGCGTCGTATACGGCACGAATGCCGGCGCAAATGCCGCGCCCCCCAGATCCATCTGCGCCGGCCCGGTCTTTTTCAGGCTGCTGGTCTTGAACAACACGCCGCCGCGCGTCCCCATTTCGATGCCGCCTGGCGTCATGCGGAAATACGAGCCGCCTACGTTCAACACGATTTCCTTGGACGACTTGACGTGGAGCACGCCGTTCACCGTCTCGACCGTCATGTCTTCCTGCGACGCAAGCTGCATGCGTCCGCGCTGTGCCTGCAGGACGACTGCGCCCGCCGCCGCAATCAGGCTCATGCCTTTCTGCGTGAACAGCGACACCATGTCGTGCGCGGCCACCGTAAAGCGCTTCCACACGCTCCAGCTCGCATCGCCCCTGGCGATGCCCATGATGTTTTCACCGGCGACGACCTGCACGCTCTTGCCCGCCACCACGCCCGCCGATGCCGGTGAGGTCACCAGCACACTGGACTGCTGAAGCTGGTCGAGCGCCTTGTTCGCGGCTCGCTGATTGGCGATATCGGCCGCTTCGGCCTTCGACGCCTGAGCGGACGATGCCAGTGCTTTCGCCAGCGCCAACGCATCCTCGAGCTGTGCAACGGTTTCCTGCATGTCGAGTTGCTTGCCTGACGCACCGTTTCGCGCATAGGCCGACACCAGGACACCCGCACCGCCCCGCAGCGCGGCAGGCCCATCCGATCTCAGTTCGGCACCGCTCCCCCGCTCGCTCTGGCCGCGGTCTACCATGTGCCCGAGATTGAGTTGCGACTTGCCATGCTCGGTCGCAACCTTGATATGCTCGCGCCCTTCCCTGTCATCCATCTCCAGCGTGTTGTTCGAGCGCGTGCGGATCGTGTTGCGCGTGCCCCAGGGAACACCTGCGACGATCGGATCCGTGTGTTGTGCGGTATGCAGCACGTGGCTGATGAACGGCAAATCCACGCAACCCCACAGGAAGCTCACACCAACCACCGTGCCTTCAACGAGTCCGAAGTGAAAACCGGTGTGGTTCGGCCCCGCGAACGGTTTCGCCAGCCTCATCGGGCAGCTTTGCAGACCCGGCGTCCGCGTGTCGCGATCCAGATGAAGATCGACGATGTATTCGCCCTGGCTATCGAGGTAGGGGCTTTTCCAGCCGCCGGACGACGCGATCGTCCCGGTAATGACCGCATCGATCCGGGGCCAGGTTTCTTCCTTCAATGGCATTCGATACTGGCGATCCGATGGAATCGCATCGAACGTCACGTGATAGGCCTGCCTCCGGCTCGCACCGCACGTCACGCGCACGACGGCGAGCCCGTGCTTCGCATCGGGCAATTCCCGGTTCGATAGCTTCAGCACGGAGCCGGGCGTGAGGTCCAGCATGTCGCACTCGCCGCGATATTCGACCTGACCGGCCAGCGCTGCCTCGCGGCGCAGTTGCGCCTCTTCCTTCGCCTCGTCCTCGCTCTGATTCGGCGCTCCCCAGGTATACGCTTCACCGTACGTCGTGCGGTCGTCGCGAATCGGGCTGACCGCCTCGATCGGATCCGAGATCGCCGCTTCCGTGTTGAACGTGCGTACCGCATAGGCCGTCGGCAAGGTCGTCGCGCGCATTTCGAGCGCGCTGACGGACTCGATGCCGCTGGCATCCAGCCCGCTGTGCGGCCGGTACGCGACCGTCAGACGCTCGGGATCGCGGCGGTAGTGCGCATAGTCGTCGCCGAAGCACACCCGCTCGCACCGCTCGCCTTCGTCGCACACGAACCAGATGCCCGAGCGTCGGCACAAGCGCGTGATGAACGCCAGATCGTCCTCGCCCCATTGCATCACGAAGCTGCGTTTGCGGTACGGCCGATTCAACCTGAACTCGAAGTCGGCGAAGATCTTATTGAACTCGTGCTCCCGCAGAATCCGCTCGATGATCTCGGGAATGCTCATGTCGAGGAAGAATCGACACTTTGGCGCATTGCGCAACAGCGCCAGCCGTGATTCCAGCACGATCTCGTACAGTGACTGATCGCGGTTCACAGCCTTCAACGCAAAGCCCGTCACGACACCTTGCACGCGCCGCGCCGCTTCCGGCTGACTCCATCGGTCCTGCGCTGGCAGGCTGAATGACGAACGCACCCATCCGTTTCAGGAATTCGCTGCGCGACAGGTCATGACGGGAATGCGTGAACCGGATCGTGTACTTCGTCGGCTCACCGATTCCGCGTGTGCCTTCGAACTCGTACACGTCCGCGAGTGCGGCTGCGGGCGCGCCCTGGATATCCAGGCTGTAAAACTGGTGGATGTCGATACCCGCGCGCGCGGGTATATCGGAAATGGCCGTGCTTTTGGTCAAGGCGCCCCCGTCGAACGTTTTCGGAATATCGCGAGCGATCCTAACCGTCCGGGAGGCAATGCCACCATAGGACTCGTATGATTTTGACGCGAACATTTCACCGGGCTCGGCTCTTGCATACCGCACCTGCAGCGATGGATGCCGCATCCCGCCCGAACGTCGAGATTTTCATCGGTGACTCGACGTCATTGGCAAAAATTTCACGAAGCCGGACCACTCCGCGGCGACGCGAACCCGCGTAAAAATCCCGCGACCGTCCACCTGCCCCATGCAAAAAGCGACCGTCCCGGACCGCCGCGAGCCGCGCGGGGGCTTGCCGCGCCGGATGCATCGCGGCGGGAACGCGCATTGCGGCGAACATGGGCATTGCCGATCCCGCCGCCGCCCATCGACGCCATTCCATGAACGCCACCCCACCCTTCGCCCCGCACCTCTATTTCTGCGACGCCCGCCTCATCGGCCCGCTCGACGCGTGGCCCGACACGTTCGCGCACATCGCGGGCATGGGCTTCGACCATGTACTGATCGGCGGCTTCTGGGCCGCCAGCGTCGCGGGCTTTCCGCGTCACGTCGCCGACTTCCACCGGCCGGCCGCAACGTTCGCGACGCGCGCCGGCGCGCTCGAGACGTTCTCGCGGCTCGCGCAGCTCGCGCACGGTCACGGGCTGCGCGTGCTGCTCGAAGTCGTGCCGGACCGCATCGCCCGCGACAATCCGCTGCGCGCCGAGCATCCGGACTGGTACGTCGAGCGCGCGCACGACGACGCGCTGATCGATCCGCGCAGCGCCGCACATGAAACGGATGTCGCGCATGCGCAGATCGGCGAGGACGCGACGCACGACGCGCTCGCCGCCTGGTGGTGCAAGCACCTGGCCACGTTCGCGGACGCCGGCGCGGCCGGCTTCCTGGTCGACGCGCCGCACCGCCTGCCGGCCGCGTGGTGGCCCGGCTGGCGCGCGGCGCTGCGCCGCGCGCGCCCGGACGTCGCGGTGTTGGCCGGCGTGCCCGGCCATGCGCGCGACGCGCTCGCGCAGCTCGACGCGGCCGGCTTCGACGCGGTGTTCTCGTCGGTACGCTGGTGGGACCTGCACGCGCCCTGGTTCGTCGACGAACACCGGTTGCTGCGCCGCATCGGCTCGCCGATCGCGTTTCCGGACGCATTCGACGGCCCGCGTCTCGCCGACGGCTGGCGCATGGCGCCGGATGAAACGGTCGCCCGCGCATACCACCGTGCATTGTGGACCGCGGCATCGGTCGGCACCGGCTGGCTCGTGCCGATGGGCTTCGAGCGCGGCGTCGCGCTGCCGCTGATGGCACGCGACGCTAACGCCGCGCGCTACCGCGCCGCGTTCGACCGGGCGCGCTTCGACCTGTCCGGCGCGATTGCCGATGCGAATGCGTGGCGCCGCGCGACACCGCTCGCGGCCGAGCGCGGCGAGATCGCGCAGCTGAGCGCGCCCGGCGCGGCCGCGACCGCGCTGCTGCGCGGCATGGGCCCGTCGCTCGAACACGACGACACCGCGCTGCTGATCGCGCTGAATCCCGCGCTCGATACGCCGGCGCGCGTCGATCCCGCGACGATCCTGCCCGGCGTGCCGGGCGGCTTCACGCACGTCGCGACGCCGGACGGCACGCACAAGCACGCGCCGGTCGCGCTGGAAGCCTTCACGCTCGAGCCCGGCGGCTATGCGCTGCTCGATGCGTGGCGCGCGCCGCCCGCGACCACGCACGCCGATGCGGCACGCGAGCGCACCGCGCTGTCTGCCGCACGCTCGGCCGACCGGATCGCGATCGAGCGCGTCGAGCCGGCGGTCGACGGCGGCCGCTTCGCGATCAAGCGCGTGATCGGCGAAACACTGGTTGTACACGCATCGATCTTCACCGATGGCCACGCGCATCTCGCGGCCGCGCTGCAATGGCGCGCGGACGACGAAGACGACTGGCGGGAAGCGCCGTTCGTCGCCGAACCGAACGACCGCTGGCACGCGCGCATCGCGCTCGACCGGCTCGGCCGCCACGCGTTCCGCGTGATCGCATGGCGCGACGACTGGGGGTCGCTCGTCACCGACGTCGCGAAGAAGCGCGCGGCCGGCCAGGACGTGACGCTGGAGGTACGCGAAGCGCAACTGCTGCTCGCGACCGCGCTGAAGCTCGCCGAGCCGGCCGATCCGCGCGCGCGCGCGCACATGGAACGGCTGGCCGCCGATTTCAAGGACGCGTCGCCCGACGACCGCCTCGCGCTGCTCGGCGCGCCGGCACTCGCCGACGCGTATGCGGCGCTGCGCTACCGGCCGTTCGTCACGCACGATGAAACCGTCTACCCGGTCGAGGTCGAACGCCGCGCCGCGCGCTTCTCGAGCTGGTACGAGATGTTCCCGCGCTCGGCGAGCAACGACCCGCACCGGCACGGCACGTTCGACGACGTGATCGCGCAACTGCCGCGCATCCGCGACATGGGTTTCGACGTGCTGTATTTCCCGCCGATCCACCCGATCGGCACGACCGCGCGCAAGGGCCGCAACAACACGCTGAAGGCCAGCGCCGACGACGTCGGCAGCCCGTACGCGATCGGCTCGCCCGACGGCGGCCACACGGCCGTGCATCCGCAGCTCGGCACGCTCGCGTCGTTCCGCGCGCTGGTCGATGCGGCACACGCGCAGGGGCTCGAGATCGCGCTGGATTTCGCGATCCAGTGCTCGCCCGACCATCCGTGGCTCGCCGCGCACCCGGGCTGGTTCGCATGGCGGCCCGACGGCTCGCTGCGCTATGCGGAGAACCCGCCGAAGCGCTACCAGGACATCGTGAACCCCGACTTCTACGCACCGGACGCGCTGCCCGGCCTGTGGCTCGCGCTGCGCGACGCGGTGCTGTTCTGGGTCGATGCCGGCGTGCGGATCTTCCGCGTCGACAATCCGCACACGAAGCCGCTGCCGTTCTGGGCGTGGATGATCGCCGACGTGCGCGGCAGGCATCCGGACGTCGTGTTCCTGTCGGAGGCGTTCACGCGGCCGGGCATGATGTACCGGCTCGCGAAGATCGGCTTCTCGCAGTCGTACACGTATTTCACGTGGCGCGAGACGAAGCGCGAATTCATCGACTATTTGACCGAGCTTGCGGCCGGCCCCGCGCGCGAGTTCTTCCGGCCGAACTTCTTCGTGAACACGCCCGACATCAATCCGCGCCATCTGCAGAACGCGCCGCGCTCGCAGTTCGTGATCCGCGCGGCGCTGGCGGCGACGCTCGCCGGGTCGTGGGGCCTGTACTCGGGCTTCGAGATCGGCGAATCGGCGCCGCTGCCCGACAGCGAGGAATACGCGGACGCGGAGAAATACGAGCTGCGCGTGCGCGACTGGAACAAGGCCGCGCACATCGGTGCCGAAATCGCGCGACTGAACCGCGCGCGGCGCGACCATCCGGCGCTGCAGACGCACCTCGGCCTCACGTTCGTCGACGCGGACAACGACCAGGTGCTCGTGTTCGTGAAGGCGACGCCCGCGCACGACAACGTCGTCGCGGTCGCGATCAGCCTCGACCCGTGGCATCCGCAGGCCGCGAACTTCACGCTCGACGCATCGCTGTGGCGCGGCTTCGGGCTCGTCGACGGCGAACCGCTCGACGCGCTCGAACAGGACGCCGCGCATGCCGAAACCTGGCGCGGGCATCGCCAGTACGTATCGCTCGACCCGCACGTGCGGCCGTATGCGATCTGGCGGCTCGCGCCGTCTCCCGGCGCCGCGCGAGCCGCGGCGCCCGACCCGGGCGTTGCCCGGGGCCCTTCCGGAGCACACGCATGATGAAACGCGAAGACTCCCTCGACGACGTGCGACGCGCGCAGTTCCCGTCGCTCGCACCGGCCGGCACGCCGCGCCGGCGCCGTTCGCGGCGCCGTGCGCCCGCACTCTGCGCGGACGATCCGCTGTGGTACAAGGACGCGATCATCTACCAGGTGCACGTGAAGTCGTTCTACGACTCGAACAACGACGGGATCGGCGACTTCCCGGGCCTGATCATGAAGCTCGACTACATCGCCGAGCTCGGTGTCGACACGATCTGGCTGCTGCCGTTCTACCCGTCGCCGCGCCGCGACGACGGCTACGACATCGCCGACTACCGCGACGTGCATCCCGACTACGGCACGCTCGCCGACGTGCGCCGCTTCATCCGCGAAGCGCACGCGCGCGGGATCCGCGTGATCACCGAGCTCGTGATCAACCACACGTCGGACCAGCATCCGTGGTTCCAGCGCGCGCGGCGCGCGAAGCCCGGCTCGATGCATCGCGACTACTACGTGTGGTCCGACACCGACACGAGATACGCGGGCACGCGGATCATCTTCCTCGATACGGAAACGTCGAACTGGACGCACGACCCCATCGCCGGCCAGTACTACTGGCACCGCTTCTACTCGCACCAGCCGGACCTGAACTTCGACAACCCGGCCGTCGTGCGCGAGGTGATCCAGGTGATGCGCTTCTGGCTCGATCTCGGCATCGACGGGCTGCGGCTCGACGCGGTGCCGTACCTGGTCGAGCGCGAAGGCACCAACAACGAGAACCTGCCCGAGACGCATGCGGTCCTGAAGCGGATCCGCGCGACGATCGACGCCGAGTATCCGAACCGGATGCTGCTCGCGGAAGCGAACCAGTGGCCGGAGGACGTGCAGGAATACTTCGGCGACGAGAACGAATGCCACATGGCGTTCCACTTCCCGCTGATGCCGCGCATCTACATGTCGATCGCGAGCGAGGACCGCTTCCCGATCGTCGACATCATGCGGCAGACGCCCGCGCTCGCGCCGAGCAACCAGTGGGCCGTGTTCCTGCGCAACCACGACGAGCTCACGCTCGAGATGGTGACCGACTCGGAGCGCGACCTGCTGTGGCAGACCTACGCGTCCGACCGGCGCGCGCGGATCAATCTCGGGATCCGGCGCCGCCTCGCGCCGCTGATGGAGCGCGACCGGCGCCGCATCGAGCTGATCAACTCGCTGCTGCTGTCGATGCCCGGCACGCCGGTGATCTACTACGGCGACGAACTCGGGATGGGCGACAACATCCACCTCGGCGACCGCGACGGCGTGCGCACGCCGATGCAATGGTCGTCGGACCGCAACGGCGGTTTCTCGCGCGCGGACCCGGAACTGCTGGTACTGCCGCCCGTGATGGGCTCGCTGTACGGCTATGACGCGATCAACGTCGAAGCGCAGACGCGCGACCCGCATTCGCTGCTGAACTGGACGCGCCGGATCCTGTCCACGCGCCGCGCGACGCAGTCGTTCGGGCGCGGCACGATCCGCTTCCTGCGTCCGGAGAACCGCAAGGTGCTTGCATACCTGCGCGAACTCGAAGGCCACGAGACGGTGCTGTGCGTCGCGAACCTGTCGCGCGCGTCGCAGGCGGTCGAGCTCGACCTGTCCGAATTCGCGGGCCGCGTGCCGATCGAGATGACGTCCGACTCGGCGTTTCCGCCGATCGGGCAGCTCACGTACCTGCTCACCTTTCCGCCGTACGGGTTCCTGTGGTTCGTGCTGTCCGAGCACGGCCGCGAGCCGTCGTGGCGGCAGCCGCACGCGGAGCCGCTGCCCGAACTCGTGACGATCGTGATGCGGCGCGGCGACGTGCGGCCGGACGTCGGGCAGCTTCATACGCTCGCGCACGATGCGCTCGCGTCGTGGCTCGCGCGGCGGCGCTGGTTCGCATCGAAGGATCGCGCGATCGGCGACGCGTGGCTGAACATCGTCACGCCGATGCCGGACGAACCGTTCCAGTACGCGGAGGCCTGGGTGTCCGCAAGCGACGGCGGCGTCGAACGCTACGTCGTGCCGCTGGCCGCCGCGTGGGGCGGCGAGACGTCGCATCCGCTGTTCGCGCAGCTCGCGCTCGCGCGCGTGCGGCGTGGCCATACGGTCGGCTACCTGACCGACGCGTTCGCGCTGCCGTCGTTCGCGCGCGGGATGCTGCGCAAGCTGCGCGACGGCGCGACCGTGCCGACGTCCGACGGCGGCCGCCTGGACTTCCTGCCCGAGTTCGCGCTCGCCGGGCTCGATCCCGGCGACGACGCCGAGGTGCGCTGGCTCGCGGCCGAGCAGAGCAACAGCTCGCTCGTGATCGGCGACGCGATCGTGCTGAAGCTGGTGCGCAAGGTCGCGCACGGCATCCACCCGGAAGCGGAGATGAGCCGCCACCTGACGCGGATCGGCTATGCGAACACCGCGACGCTCGCGGGCGAAGTCGTGCACGTCGATCCGGACGGCACGCCGCATACGGTCGCGATCCTGCAGCGCTACGTCGACAACCAGGGCGACGCGTGGACGCGCTCGTTCGACTTCCTGAGGCGCGCGGTCGACGAGCTCGCGCTGCCGGCCGTCGACGATGGCGAAGCGGCCGAGCCCGACGAGGAACCGGATGCGCTGCTCGGCTACGCGGCGTTCGCGGGGATCGTCGGCACGCGGCTCGGCCAGCTGCACGTCGCGCTCGCGCAGCCGTCCGACGACCCGGCATTCACGCCGGAGCGCGCGACGCCGGACTACGTCGACCACTGGTGCATCGACGCGATCGCATCGTTCGAGCAGGCGCTCGACGTGCTGGCCACGCGGCTCGATGCGCTCGACCCGACCGAGCGCGCCGCGGCCGATACGCTGCTCGCGTCGCGCGAAGCGGCCGTGCAGGCTCTCGGCGAACTGGTGCCGCGCACGCTCGACGCGCGATGCATCCGCATTCACGGCGACTTCCATCTCGGCCAGGTGCTCGACGTGCAGGGCGACGCGCTGCTGATCGACTTCGAGGGCGAGCCTGCGCGTGCGCTGGAGCGGCGCCGCGCGAAGTCGCATCCGCTGCGCGACGTGGCCGGCTTCCTGCGCTCGCTGTCGTACGTGAGCGCGACCGCGCAATTCGCGATCGAGAAGGCGCCGCCGCAGGCGGAGCGCCGCAAGCGCGCGCTATACGACCGGTTCGGGCAGGCCGCCGCCGATCGCTTCGTCGAATGCTATCGCGCGGCCACCGACCACGCGCCCGAACGCTTCGTCGACCCGCGCTATGCGGACCGCCTGCTCGCGCTGTTCCTGATCGACAAGGCGTCGTACGAGCTGTGCTACGAAGCCGCGAACCGCCCCGACTGGCTCGGCGTGCCGGTGGGCGGGCTCGCCGCGCTCGTCGAACGCCTGCTCGATGCCGACGGCGCTTCCGACAACGGAGACCCCCGATGACCGATACGCTGTTCGACCGCCGCGATATCGATGCGCTGCTCGCCGGCCGCCATCCGGACCCGTTCGCGTGCCTCGGCCCGCACGGGCATGCGGGCGCGACCGTCGTGCGCGCGCTGCTGCCCGGTGCGCGGCGCGTGCGCGCGGTGACGCCCGACGGCGACGAGCTCGGCACGCTCTCGTGCGTCGACGATGCCGGCTGCTTTGCAGGAACGATCGCGCACGACGGCCACTACCGGCTGGCCATCGACTGGCCCGACGCGCGCCAGGTGACCGACGACGCGTATGCGTTCGGCCTGCTGCTCGACGACGCGGCGCTCGCGCGTTTCTCGGCCGGCGACCCGGCCGCCGTGCTCGACTGCCTGGGCGCGACGCCCGCGCGCGTCAACGGGATCGACGGCGTGCGGTTCGCGGTATGGGCGCCGAACGCGCAGCGCGTGTCGGTGGTCGGCGCCTTCAACACCTGGGACGGCCGCCGTCACCCGATGCGGCTGCGGCGGCCGTGGGGCGTATGGGAGCTGTTCGTGCCGGGCATCGGCGCCGGCGAGCACTACAAGTACGAGCTGTGCGCGGCCGACGGGCACGTGCTGCCGCACAAGGCCGATCCGTGTGCGCGCGCGACCGAGGCGCCACCCGGCACCGCATCCGTCGTCGCCGATACGGCGGCGCTCGACGGATTCGCATGGCACGACAACGGCTGGCTGCACGCGCGGCCGCACGCGGACCGCCGCTTTCGCATCCCGTGGTCGATCTATGAAGTGCATCCCGAATCGTGGCAGCGCGTGCCCGAGGAAATGGATCGCAGCGCGACCTGGGACGAACTCGCCGAGCGGCTGATCCCGTATGTGCGCGGGATGGGCTTCACCCATGTCGAATTCATGCCGATTTCCGAGTACCCGTTCGGCGGCTCGTGGGGCTACCAGCCGCTCGCGCAGTTCGCGCCGTCCGCGCGCTTCGGGCCGGTCGACGGCTTCGCGCGCTTCGTCGACCGCGCGCATGCGGCCGGCATCGGCGTGATCGTCGACTGGGTACCCGCGCACTTTCCGAACGACCCGCACGGCCTCGCGCAGTTCGACGGCAGCGCGCTGTACGAGCATGCCGATCCGCGCGAAGGCATGCACCCGGACTGGAACACCTGCGTGTTCAATCTCGGGCGCAACGAAGTCGGCGCGTTCCTCGTCGCGTCGGCGCTCGCGTGGGCGCGCCGCTATCACGTCGACGGGATCCGCGTCGATGCGGTCGCGTCGATGCTGTACCGCGACTATTCGCGCAAGGAAGGCGAATGGGTGCCGAACATCCACGGCGGGCGCGAGAACCTCGAATCGGTCGCGTTCCTGCGCGCGCTGAACGATACGCTGCACGGGGTGCTCGCGCCGGCCGGCGTCGTCACCTTCGCGGAGGAATCGACCGCATGGCCGGGCGTCACCGCATCGACCGTCGACGGCGGGCTCGGCTTCGACTTCAAGTGGAACATGGGGTGGATGCACGACACGCTCGCCTATCTGCGCGAGGATCCGATCCATCGCCGCTATCACCACGACCGGATGACGTTCGGGCTCGTCTATGCGTTCTCCGAGCGCTTCGTGCTGCCACTGTCGCACGACGAGGTCGTGCACGGCAAGGGTTCCCTCGCCGCGAAGATACCCGGCGACGCCTGGCAGCGGCTCGCGACGCTGCGCGCGTACTTCGGCTTCATGTGGGCGCATCCGGGCAAGAAGCTGCTGTTCATGGGCAGCGAATTCGCGCAATGGGCCGAATTCGCGCACGACGCGACACCGCACTGGGACCTGCTCGACGCCCCCGCGCATCGCGGCGTGCAGCGGCTCGTGCGCGACCTGAACCGCGCGTATGCGGCCGAGCCGGCGCTGCATGCGCTCGACTGCCACGCGGCCGGCTTCGCGTGGCTGATCGGCGACGATCGCGACAACAGCGTGTTCGCGTTCGCGCGCCGCGACGAGTCCGGGCGCCTCGTCGTCGCGATCTGCAACTTCACGCCGGTGCCGCGCGCCGGCTATCGCGTCGGGCTGCCCGCGCCCGGGCAGTGGCGCGAACGGATGAACACCGATGCCGCCGTGTACGGCGGCACGAATGCCGGCAACGACGGCGCCGTGTGGGCGGAAGACATCCCCGCGCACGGCGAGTCGTGGTCGGCCGCGTTGCGCCTGCCGCCGCTCGCCACCGTCTGGCTGAGCCCGGCCTGACACCCGGCGCCCTCGACACGGAGACGATCCCCATGCCGACCGCCCTGCCTGCCCGTCTCCAACCCGGCCGCTGCTATCCGCTCGGCGCGGCCTGGGACGGTCTCGGCACCAATTTCGCGGTGTTTTCCGCGCACGCGCAGCGCATCCAGCTGTGCGTGTTCGACCCGACCGGGCGCAAGGAGCTCGCGCGGCTCGACCTGCCTGAATGCACCGACGAGGTGTGGCACGGCTACCTGCCGAACGCGCATCCGGGCACCGTGTACGGTTTTCGCGCGGATGGCCCGTACCAGCCGCAGCACGGCCATCGCTTCAATCCGACCAAGCTGCTGCTCGATCCGTACGCGCGCAAGCTGGTCGGCAACTTCCGCTGGTCCGATGCGCTGTTCGGCTATCGCGTGCATTCGAACCGCGCGGATCTGTCGATGGACCGCCGCGACTCGGCGCCCGCGATGCCGAAGGCCGTGGTCGTCGACGAGGCGTTCGACTGGCGCACCGACCGGCGCCCGGACGTGCCGTGGCGCAGCACCGTCATCTACGAGGCTCACGTGCGCGGCGCCTCGATGCGCCGCGCGGGGCTGCGCGCGCCGGAACGCGGCACGTTCGCGTCGCTCGCGCATCCGGCGTTCATCGATCACCTGCTGTCGATCGGCGTGACGACGGTCGAGCTGCTGCCAGTGCATGCGTTCCTGCAGCAGCGCGCGCTCGTGAACCGGGGCCTGCGCAACTACTGGGGCTACGACACGGCCGCGTTCTTCGCGCCGGAGCCGTCGTACCTGACGACGCGGCGGCTCGACGAGATGCGCATCGCGATCCGCCAGCTGCATGCGGCCGGCATCGAGGTCGTGCTCGACGTCGTCTACAACCATACGTGCGAAGGCAACGAGCTCGGCCCGACGCTGTCGTGGCGCGGCCTCGACAACGCGAGCTACTACCGGCTGCGGCCGGACGATCCGCGCTACCACGTCGACGAGACCGGCTGCGGCAACACGCTGAACCTGTCGCATCCGCGCGTCGTGCAGATGGTGATGGATTCGTTGCGCTACTGGGCGAGCGCGTTCAACATCGACGGCTTTCGTTTCGACCTCGGCGTGACGCTCGGCCGCGAGGATCACGGTTTCGAACCCGGCGCCGGGTTCTTCGACGCGTTGCGGCAGGACCCGGTGCTCGCGCAGCGCAAGCTGATCACCGAACCGTGGGATCTCGGCCCCGGCGGCTATCAGCTGGGCCGCCATCCGCCCGGTTTCGCCGAATGGAACGACCGCTTTCGCGACACCGTGCGGCGCTTCTGGCGCGGCGACGCCGGCCAGCGCCCGGAACTCGCCGCGCGGCTCGCGGGCTCGGCCGACCTGTTCAACCACCAGCGGCGGCGCACGTGGGCGTCGGTCAATTTCGTCACCGCGCACGACGGTTTCACGCTCGCCGATCTCGTGTCGTATGCGCACAAGCACAACGACGCGAACGGCGAGGACAACCGCGACGGCCGCGACGACAACTGCAGCGCGAACTGGGGCGCCGAAGGCGCCACCGACGATGCATCGATCCGCGACCTGCGCGCGCGGGTCGCACGCTCGATGCTCGCGACGCTGTTTACCGCGCTCGGCACGCCGATGATCGTGGCCGGCGACGAATTCGGCCGGACGCAGCACGGCAACAACAACGCCTATTGCCAGGATAACGAACTGTCATGGCTCGACTGGGACCTCGCGCGCAGCGACGAAGGCGTGCAGATGATGCGCTTCGTGTCGCGGCTCGCCGCGCTGCGGCGCATGTACACGGTGATGTCGGCGCCGCACTATCCGTCCGGCGACCGCGACGGCGCACCGGGCATGCACGAGATCGACTGGTTCGACGAGCGCGGCGACCCGCTGGCCGTGCCCGCGTGGGAAGACGGCGAACGGCGCGCGCTGACGATGCGGCGCGTCGGCACCGGCCGCACCGGGCGCACCGAGGCGTTGCTCGTGATGCTGAATGCGTCGACCCACACGATCCGGTTCAAGCCGCCGGCACCCGTGCTCGACTACCGCGTGCTGCTCGATACCGCGACGCCCGACGCCGGCCCGCGCGCCTGGCCGGATGCCGGCCTCGACGTCGTCGCGCACGCAGCCGTGATCGCGGTCGCGGCCGTGCCACCCGCCCAGCCCTCGTGAGGAGCCGCCATGACGTCACATACCGCCCATCCGCCCGGCACGCACGCATTCGCGTCGTCGTTCGGCGCGGCCTGCCTCGACGCCGAGCACACGCGCTTCCGGCTGTGGGCGCCCGCGAGCCGCACGGCCGCGGTGGAAGTGCACGGCGAACGGCGCGTCGAGATGCAGGCCGCCGGCGACGGCTGGTTCGAGGTCGTCGCGCCGTGCGGCGCCGGCACGCTGTACCGCTTCCTGCTCGACGACGGCCTCGCGGTGCCCGATCCCGCATCGCGCTTCCAGCCGGATGACGTGCACGGCCCGAGCCAGGTCGTCGATCCGGCCGCGTACCGCTGGCGCCACGACGCGTGGCGCGGCCGGCCGTGGCACGAGACGGTGCTGTACGAGCTGCACGTCGGCGCATGCGGCGGCTATGCGAACGTCGAACGGCACCTGGCCGACCTCGCCGCGCTCGGCGTGACCGCGCTCGAGCTGATGCCCGTCAATGCGTTCCCGGGTGCGCGCAACTGGGGCTACGACGGCGTGCTGCCGTTCGCGCCCGATGCGTCGTACGGGCGGCCCGAGGAACTGAAGGCGCTCGTCGACGCCGCGCACGGGCTCGGGCTGCAGATGTTTCTCGACGTCGTGTACAACCACTTCGGCCCCGACGGCAACCTGCTGCCGCGCTATGCGCCCGCATTTTTCCGCACGGACCGGCCGACCGCATGGGGCCCGGCAATCGACTTCTCGCGTGCGCAGACGAGCGCGTTCTTCATCGAGAACGCGCTGTACTGGCTCGACGAATTCCGCTTCGACGGCCTGCGCATCGATGCCGCGCATGCGATCGACGACGATGTATGGCTGCGGGAGCTGTCGCGCCGCGTGCGCGCGCATGCGGGCGGTGCGCGCCACGTGCATCTGGTGCTCGAGAACGAACGCAATGCGGCGAGCCTGCTCGGGCCCGACGGTTTCGACGCGCAGTGGAACGACGACTTCCACAACAGCGCGCACGTGCTGCTGACCGGCGAGCGCGAAGGCTACTACCGCGCCTATGCCGATGCGCCGCTGCGTCATCTCGCGCGCACGCTCGGCGAAGGGTTCGCATACCAGGGCGAGCCGTCGCCGCTGCACGACGGCGCACCGCGCGGCGAGCCAAGCGCGCACCTGCCGCCGACCGCGTTCGTCACGTTCCTGCAGAACCACGACCAGATCGGCAATCGCGCGTTCGGCGAACGGCTGCGCGCGCTCGCGAACGACGACGCAGTGCGCGCGGCGACCGCGTTGATGCTGCTCGCACCGCAGATTCCGCTGTTGTTCATGGGCGAGGAAGACGGCAGCACGCAGCCGTTCCAGTTCTTCGCCGACTATCGCGGCGAACTCGCCGATGCGGTGCGCGAAGGCCGGCGCCGCGAGTTCGCCGCGTTTTCCGCGTTCGCCGATCCCGCGCATCGCAGTGCGATTCCCGATCCGAACGACGTCGGCACCTTCGTGCGCTCGTCGCCCGGCCACGCGGACGCCACCGCCTGGCCCGACGCCGACGCGTGGCGGCGCTTCTACCGCAGCGCGCTGACGGTGCGCGCGGCGCTCGTGACGCCGCATCTGGCCGGCGCCCGCGCGCTCGGCGTCGATCTGTTGTCCGGCAACGGCAACAGCGGCGGCGGCGACGCGCAAGCGCTCGTCGCGCGCTGGCAGCTCGGCGACGGCAGCACGCTGACGATCGCGTTCAATCCCGGCTCGCACGATGCGGTGCTGCCTGCGCTGCCGGTCGGCAAGATCGTGTTCGAGACGCCGCCGCGCGCGCGCGACCGGCTCGCCGACCAGCGGCTGCCCGCACACACCTGCATCGCGTGGCGCGACGGCGCGGTCAACCACGATGCGCTGAGTCACCGCGCGAACGGGCACACGCGACCATGACGACCGACGTATCGATCGCCGAACTCGCGCGTGCGGCCGGGCTGGAGCCGGACTGGATCGATGCGGGCGGTGTCGCGCGACGGGTGGACGACGATGCGCTCGTTGCGCTCGTCGATGCGCTCGGCTGGCCGTGCGGCACGCCGAGCGAGCGGGCCGACAGCGCAGCCGCGCTCACCGACGCGCGCGACGCGACGCCGCGTGTCGTGACCGGGGACGCCGGCATGCCGCTGACGCTGCCGCGCAGTATCGCGCCGCCCGGCGCGCGCTTCCGGATCGCGCTCGAATCGGGCGGGCACGTCGACGGGCGCGTGGCCGGCGCAGGCAAACACGGCACGCTGCCGCCGCTCGCGCTGCCCGGCTATCACACGCTCGACATCGGCGAGCAGCGCATCGGGCTCGCGATCGCGCCGCCGCGTGCGCGGCCGTTCGATGCGGGCCGCGGCATGCCGGAAGCGCGGCGCCGGTGGGGCATCGCGGCCCAGCTCTACAGCCTGCGCCGCGCGGGCGACGACGGCGCGGGCGACTACACCGCGCTCGCCGGCCTCGCCGCGCGCGCGGCGCGGCATGGCGCACACGCGGTCGCGATCAGCCCGACGCATGCGGGCTATCCGGCGCTGCCCGAGCACGACAGCCCGTATTCACCGTCGTCGCGGCGCTGGCACAACGTCGCGTATCTCGACTGCGATGCGGTGCCGGGGGCCGATATCGTGCGGCGGATGAACGGCGCGGCAGCAGGTGACGTACACGCAGCGGATACGCCGCTGATCGACTGGCCGCACGTGCTGCCGCTGAAACTGCGACGCCTGCGCGCGTGCTTCGACGCGTGGCGTGCGAACGGCGAGCCGTCGCGCGACGCGTTCGAGCGGTTTCGCGCGGCGGGCGGCGCGGCGCTCGACGCGCATGCGCGCTTCGATGCGCTGCAGGCGTTCTGCATCGAACACGGGATCGGCGCGGACTGGCGGCAATGGCCCGCGCAATGGCAAATGCCGGCTTTGGCCGAGGCCGACGCGTTCGCCCATGCGCATGCCGAGACGATCGCGTTCCACACGTTCCTGCAATGGTGCGCGTCGGACGCGCTCGGCAACGCGCAGCAGGCGGCGCGCGACGCCGGGATGACGATCGGGCTGATCGCCGACCTCGCGGTCGGCTCCGATCGCGCGGGCAGCGACGCGTGGGCGCACGGCACGACGCTGCTGCGCGGCGTGTCGGTCGGCGCGCCGCCCGACCTGTTCAACGCGGACGGCCAGGCGTGGGGCGTGACGACGTGGACACCCGCCGCGCTGCGCGCGAACGGCTTCGCGCCGTTCGTCGACCTGTTGCGCGCGGCCTTCGCCCATGCGGGCGGGGTCCGCATCGATCACGTGCTCGGCTTCGCGCGGTTATGGATCGTGCCGGAAGGCCGGTCGCCGCGCGAAGGCGCGTACCTGCGCTATCCGGTCGACGATCTCGTGCGGCTCGTCACGCTGGAGGCGGCACGGCATCGCGCGGTCGCGATCGGCGAGGATCTCGGCACGGTGCCGGCGGGGTTTCGCGAACGGCTCGGCGCGCAGGGCATCGCGGGGATGCGCGTGCTGTGGTTCGAGCGGGAAGCGGACCGCGCATTTCGGCCGCCGTCGGCGTGGGATCGCGACACGATCGCGATGACGTCGACGCATGACCTGCCGACGGTGGCGGGCTGGTGGCATGGTGTCGATCTCGCGTGGCGGCGGGTCGTGGCGGGTGCGGTTACCGATGCCGATGCCGCCAAACATGCACGTGCGGCTGATGAAAGCAACCACACGCGACGAACCGCGAGTGCGCGCAACGCCGATGACGACATCGGTCGCACTGCAGCCGCACACGGCTCGGGCCGCGCCGAACGGAACAGTCCGGGTCTGCGTAATGACGATACCCCCGCTGCGGACGACGGCCGCAACGTGCCTTCCACACACGACGCGTCACCCATCGCCCCCGACCTCACAGCCGCCGAGGCCGAACGCGCCGCCGACCGCGCGGCGCTGTGGCACGCGTTGCAGCACGCACGCTGCGCGCCGGCCGGCGCGCCGATCCCGTCCGCCGACGCACCGCCCGTCAGCGCGATCCTTGCATACGTCGCGCGCAGCCCGTCGCCGCTCGCGATCGTGCCGCTCGAGGATCTGCTCGCACTGGACGAGCAACCGAATCTCCCCGGCCCGCCATGCGGCCATCCGAACTGGCTGCGCCGGCTGCCGCGCGCGGTCGACGCGCTGTTCGACGCCGACGCGCGCAAGCGCATCGCGGCGATCGAGCACGCGCGCCGGGCTCGGGAGGACGAAGCATGACGCCGCGCGCGACCCTGCGGCTGCAACTGCACGCGGGCTTCACGTTCGACGACGCGGCCGCGCACGCCGACTATTTCGCCAGGCTCGGCGTGAGCCACCTGTACCTGTCGCCGATCACGACGGCCGAGCCCGGCTCGCTGCACGGCTACGACACCGTCGACCATCGCGCGATCGGCGTGGAGCTCGGCGGCGAAGCCGGCTTCCGGCGCCTCGTCGACGCGCTGCGCGCGCACGGCCTCGGCGTGATCGTCGATATCGTGCCGAACCACATGGGCGTCGGCGGCACGTCGAACGGCTGGTGGAACGACGTGCTCGAATGGGGGCCGGCAAGCCCGTATGCACGTTACTTCGACATCGACTGGCATCCGCCCGATGCGGCGCTCGACGGCAAGGTGCTGCTGCCCTGCCTCGGCGCGTCGTACGGTGACGCGCTCGCGGCCGGCGACATCACGCTCGGCGCCGATCCGTCGGCCGGACGCTTCTTCATCGCATGCCCGGGCAGAACCCTGCCGGTCGCGGCGGCAACCTATGCGGAGATCCTGCGCATCGCGAACCGCGCGGACCTGAACGCGCTCGCCGAACGCTTCGCCGCCGCGACGGCACGCGGCAGCGCGCGTCTCGCGGCCGCGCACATGGCGCTGCGCGACTACGCCGCCGCCCAGGGCCCGCCCGCGTTCGACGCGATATTGCGCGGCGCCGATCCGCGCCGCGCACGCACGCGCGCATGCCTGCACCATCTGCTCGAACGCCAGCACTACCGGCTCGCGTGGTGGCGCACGGCCGCCGACGAACTGAACTGGCGGCGCTTCTTCGATATCGCGACGCTCGCGGCCGTCCGCGTCGACGATGAAGCGGTGTTCGACGCGGTGCACGCGCTACCGTTGGCGCTTCATGCGGCCGGCTATATCGACGGCCTGCGCGTGGATCACGTCGACGGCCTCGCCGATCCGCGCGCGTACTGCCGGCGCCTGCATGCGCGGCTCGCCGCGCAGCGCGACGAGCAGCCGTACGTCGTCGTCGAGAAGATCCTCGCGCCGGGCGAGACGCTGCGCGACGACTGGCGCGTCGCCGGCACGACCGGCTACGACTTCATGAACGACGTCGCCGCGCTGCTGCACGACCCGGCCGGCGCCGCGCCGCTCGCCGCGCACTGGGCAGCCGTGTCGGGATCGGCGCGGTCGTTCGCGCAGGAAGCGGTGGCCGGCAAGCGGCGCGTGCTGATGCGACAACTCGCCGGCGAGCACGAACGCGTCGCACGGGCGTTGCACCGCATCGCGCGCGCGGCCCCCGCGACGCGCGACATCAGCCGGATCGCGCTCCAGCGCGTGCTGGGCGAGCTCGCCGTGCACCTGCCCGTGTACCGGATGTACCCGACAGCCGGCGACGAGCCGACCTGCGCCGATCGCCGCGTGCTGGCGCACGCGTACGACGCGGCGTGCGCCGCGATCGATCCGTCCGACCGCTACGCGCTCGACCGCGTCGCCGGCTGGCTCGGGCTGCCGGGCACGCGCGTGCCGCGCGCGGATGCCGCGGCGCTGCACGCGGCGCGCGTCGCGTTCGCACAGCTCACCGCGCCGCTCGCCGCGAAGGGCGTCGAGGACACGGCCAACTACCGCTACGGCCGGCTGCTGTCGCGCAACGAGGTCGGCGCCGATGCGGGCGATTTCAGCCTGTCGCGCGGCGCGTTCCATGCACGCAACCGGCGTCGCGCGCGCACCGTCCCGCATACGCTCGTCGCGACCGCCACGCACGATCACAAGCGAGGCGAGGATGCGCGCGCGCGGCTCGCGGTGCTGAGCGAAGTGCCCGACGCATGGCACGCGGTGTCGCTCGACTGGTCCGCGCTGAACCAGCCGCACCGCGGCGGCGCGCATCGCGATCTCGCGTGGGCGCCGGGGCCGGCCGCGGAAGCGATGCTGTACCAGACGCTCGTCGGCTGCTGGCCGCCGCGGCTCGCACCCGACGATGCGGCCGGGCTCGCGGCGCTTGCGGAACGCGTGGTGCGCTGGCAGACGAAGGCGCTGCGCGAAGCGAAACAGCACACCGACTGGCTCGCCCCCGACGCGGACTATGAGCACGCTTGCGAGCAGTTCGTCCGCGCGATCCTGACGCCGCACGGCACGGGCGATTTCGTGCACCGGCTGCATGCGTTCGTCACGCGGATCGCGCCGGCCGGCGTCGTCAACAGTCTCACGCAGGCGGCGCTGCGGATGGCGTCGCCGGGCGTGCCCGACCTGTACCAAGGTACCGAGTCATGGGATCACTCGCTCGTCGATCCGGACAACCGGCGCGACGTGCCGTTTGCCGCGCTCGCGGCCGAACGGGTCGACGGGCAGGTCGCCGCGTATCTGCAGGATTGGCCCGATGCGCGCGTGAAGCGGGCGCTCGTCGAGCGGATGCTCGCGCTGCACACGCGCTGGCCTGCGACGTTCGCGGATGGCGCCTATGTGCCGCTGCGCGTGCGCGGCAGGCTCGGACGGCACGCGGTGGCATTCGCACGGTGCGACGAAACGGCAACGATCGTGGTGATCGTGACGCGGCTCGCGTGCAGATTGCTTGGCGAAGTGCCGGGGCTGCCGCGCATCGAGCCTCGGGAATGGGGCGATACGGCCGTGGTGCTGCCGCGCGGCGCCAGCGAGCAGTGGATCGACTGGCTGAACGACGGACGCGAAGCCGGAGCGCCGGACGGCACGATGCGGCTCGATCGCTGCCTGGCGGCGTTGCCGGTCGCGGTGCTCGTGGCAACCGATACGAACGGCCCGCAGCGGTAATCGATTTTGTGCAAATCGGCCCGAAAATAATCGTTTTTGCACGACCAAAATCGTTTTTCGCACAAAACAGGTTTCGCCAATCGATTTTGTGCAAGGACGAGCGGCGCCCGACACCAGCCGCCTCGCTGCGCTCCAGCCAGTCCGTTCAACACGCCAGCAACATCGCCGTGGCCGCATCCGGACATACCCCCTGAAACTGACTGGACGCCAGCAGCGGCCGCGGAACATCCTTGCGGGCCACAGGCACGAAACCCAAACCGGCGAAATAGTCTTCCGCGGTCGTCGTCAGCAACCCGATCGACTGGACCTCGCGCGCGCGGCACGCCGCGATCAGCCGCGCCACGATCGCGCGACCGTGACCGTTCCGTTGCGCATCCGATGCGACGGCGATCGACCGGATCAGCGCGAAGTCCCCGTAATATTCGATACCGCCGCATCCGGTCACGGCAGGCGGATCGACGAGCACGACGAAGTTTTCGAGGTGCGCCGCGACACCGGCGACAGGCAGGTTCGACGCGCGAAGCAATGCCTCGATCGCGGCCAGGTCGGACAACGCTGCGGAACGAAGTTGCATGACATCGACTCCCGATTGGATCGGCGGCATCGGTGCAGGTCAGATCCCGCGCTGATTCACCCGCTTCGACAATGCCTCCGCGCTTTCCTTGCGCTCGCTGTACCGATCGACCAGATACGGGCCGATGTCGCGCGTGAGCAGCGTGAACTTGACCAGCTCCTCCATCACGTCGACAACGCGATCGTAATAGGCCGACGGCTTCATCCGCCCCGCTTCGTCGAATTCCATGAAGGCCTTGGCCACCGACGACTGGTTCGGGATCGTCAGCATGCGCATCCAGCGCCCCAGCACGCGCATCTGGTTCACCGCGTTGAACGACTGCGAGCCGCCGCTGACCTGCATCACGGCCAGCGTCTTGCCCTGCGTCGGCCGCACGGCGCCGACCGACAGCGGAATCCAGTCGATCTGCGACTTCATGATCCCCGTCATCGCGCCGTGCCGCTCCGGCGAGCACCACACCATCCCTTCCGACCACATCACGAGCTCGCGCAGCTCGACGACCTTCGGGTGGCTCTCCGGCGCATCGTCGGGCAGCGGCAGGCCGCTCGGATTGAACACGCGCACCTCGGCCCCCATCGCCGTGAGCAGACGCTCGGCTTCCTCGACCAGCAGCCGGCTGAACGAACGTTCGCGCAGCGAGCCGTACAGCAGCAGGAAACGCGGCGGATGCGTGGACGACGACGCCGGCCGCAAGCGGCTCGCGTCCGGCACGCGGAAGAGTTCGGGGTCGAGTTGCGGCAGATCGGTCAGTCGGTCGGTCATGGCGGGATTTCCGTGGTTGGCTCAAGCGCGCTCGTACCAGCCCTTCGACCGGTTCACGATGCGCACCACCAGCAGCATGACCGGCACTTCGATCAGCACGCCGACGACGGTCGCCAGCGCCGCACCGGAGTGAAAACCGAACAGGCTGATCGCGGCCGCGACGGCGAGCTCGAAGAAATTGGATGCGCCGATCAGCGCGGACGGGCACGCGACGTTATGCTTCTCGCCCACCGCGCGGTTGAGCCAGTATGCGAGCGCCGCATTGAAGAACACCTGGATCAGGATCGGCACCGCGAGCAATGCGATCACCAGCGGCTGCTTCAGGATCGCTTCGCCCTGGAACGCGAACAGCAGCACGAGCGTGGCGAGCAGCGCGGCAATCGACCACGGGCCGATCTTCGCCATCGCGGCATCGAACGCGGCCTGTCCGTTGCGCAGCAGCCGCTTGCGCCAGATCTGCGCGAGGATCACCGGAATCACGATGTAGAGCAGCACCGACGTGAGCAGCGTCGCCCACGGCACGGTAATCGCGGACATCCCGAGCAGCAGCCCGACCAGCGGCGCGAACGCGATCACCATGATGCTGTCGTTCAGCGCGACCTGCGACAGCGTGAACAGCGGATCGCCGCCCGTGAGCCGGCTCCACACGAACACCATCGCCGTGCACGGTGCGGCGGCCAGCAGGATCAGGCCGGCGATATAGCTGTCGAGCTGGTCCGCCGGCAACATCGGCGCGAACAGCTGCCGGATGAACAGCCAGCCGAGCAAGGCCATCGAGAACGGCTTGACGAGCCAGTTCACGACGAGCGTGACGCCGATGCCCTTCACATGCTGGCGCACTTCATGCAGCGCGCCGAAATCGACCTTCACGAGCATCGGCACGATCATCACCCAGATCAGCAGCCCGACCGGCAGGTTGACCTGCGCGTACTCGATGCGGCCGATCCGCTGGAACAGGCCGGGCAGCAGCTGGCCGAGCGCGATGCCGGCGACGATGCACAGCGCGACCCAGACCGTCAGGTAGCGTTCGAAGAAGTTGATCGCGGGCTTGACGACGGCGTGGCGAGGCGGAATGACGTTGGACGTGTTCATCGGACAGGAGGAGTCGGGCTGGAGCTGGAGAAGGCACGCGGCACGCCGGCTTACATATGCCGCGATGCGACCGCTCAGTTTCGCGAAATGGCGGTCAATCCCGCCTGGAGTTCGGCGTGGCTCATGCGCTCGAGCGGCAGCGCGAGCAGCTGCAGCATCCGGTAGCCGAGCGCCTCGCGCGTCAGTTCGAACGCGAGCTGCTTGCCCGCATCGCCGCCCGGCGCGTTCGACGGATCGGCGTAGCCCCAATGGGCTTTCACCGGACTGCCGGGCCAGTACGGGCAGGTCTCCGCGGCTGCGCTGTCGCATACCGTGATGACGATGCGCATTTCCGGCGCGTGGTCGCCGACGAATTCGTCCCAGCTCTTGCTGCGGTATCCGGCGACGTCGACGCCGGCACGCGTGAGCGCATCCAGCGCGAACGGATTGAGCCGGCCGCTCGGTGCGCTGCCGGCGCTGTAGGCACGCACGTCGCGCCCGAGCTTCGCGGCCCAGTGGTTGAGCATCCCCTCCGCGAGCACGCTGCGCGCGGAGTTGTGGGTACAGAGGATCAGGACGTTGGTGGTCATCGGCGGGTGCGTGAGCGCGTGATTACGCGGGGTCGGAGCAGGAGGTCGAACAGGCGGAGGCCGGCGAGCACGGATTGCCGCCGCAGCAGTTCTCGGTGAGGTAGTCGATGAGCCCGTTCATCGTCGCGAAGTTCGCGCAATAGAACACGAAGCGGCCTTCCTGGCGGCTCGTGACGAGCTGCGCATGGGCCAGTTCCTTCAGATGAAACGACAGCGACGACGGCGGCACGTCGAGCAGCGTCGCGATTTGCCCGGCCGGCAAGCCCGACGGGCCGGCCTGAACGAGCGCACGGAAGACGGCGAGGCGCGACTCGTGCGCGAGGGCCGACAGGGCGGCGATGGTCTGGTTCGTTTCCATTTTTCGATAATACTCGAAATATGGAAACTATGGGAACCCACCCGCCCGGCGTTGCCCGATGGCCGCACCCTTGATCGCTTCACATAATCGATTTTGTGCAAATCGGCACGCGTATAATCGTTTTTGTACGCCCGTAATCGATTTGCGCACGGAATGGCCGTCAATAATCGATTTTGCGCGGAAGCTGACCCGACTGACAGGAGCTGCATATGGCCGAACTGCCCGACAATCCGATCGGTGCCGCGTGGCTCATGGCACATTGCGATGTCCATCCCATGGCACGGCTCCCTGTCATCAGCCGCTGCGGAGGGCGGCGTGCAACCGAAGCAGTCGACGGATACAGGCTCGAGACCTATCCGGATTCGATGCGTCCGACAGACGACATTGCAGCGCATTTCCAGTTTCATCTGCGCCATGAAGTGCCGCAACTCGAGTTTTTGGCTCGCCTGTTTGCGCGGCTGGCGCCGGCCTTCGTTCAGGACTGGGTTGATGCCGAGCCCACCGGGCAATACGCCCGTCGTGCCGCCTTCCTGTACGAATGGCTGACCGGCAACGCGCTGCGTGTTCCAGACCGGATGGGCGGCAACTATGTCGACCTGCTGGACGACGGCAAGATGGTCACTTCTTCGCGCGACCGCATCGTGAAAAATCCGCGGTGGCGAGTGAACGACAATCTTCCCGGCACACGCTACTTCTGCCCGACGCTCGTAAAAACGCCCGCTTTCGTAGAAGCCGCCGCGCTCGACGTGCCGCACCTGTTCGCCGATCTCACGGCGGAGTTCGGCGAGGATCTTCTGATGCGGGCTGCGGCGTGGATGACCTTGCGAGAAAGCAAGGCGAGTTTCGCCATCGAAGGCGAGGCCGATCGCATCACCCGGATTCAGCGCTTCGCTGACGTGCTGGCCAGGCGTACCGCACAAGGCGAACAACCACTGACGAACCGGGCGGCAGCCGAACTGCAGCGGGAAATCCTTGGCGAGCGCACCACCCTCACGCATTTCGGCTTCCGGCAGTCACCCGTATTCGTCGGAGAAACCGTCCGCTTCAACGAGATCGTGCACTACGTCGCCCCCTCGCAAGACGACGTGCCGGTCATGCTCGACGGACTTCGCGTATTCCTGGCGCGCACGGCCGGACAATCCCCGGTCATGCGCAGCGCCGTTGCGGCCTTCGGCTTTGTCTATATCCATCCGCTTGCCGACGGAAACGGTCGTGTCCATCGTTTTCTGATCAACGATGTCCTGCGGCGGGACGGCGCCATTCCAGAGCCCGTGATCCTCCCGGTATCCGCGGTCATCATGGACGATGCGGGCGAACGCCGCGGCTATGACAAAGTCCTGGACCACGTATCCGCTCCGCTGATGGCGCATGTTCGCGGGAACGTGTCGTTCGAAGCGGCTCAGACTGCCTACCCTGACGGTGTCGTCTCCAACTTCGCGTTCGGCGGCGAACACCAGGCGCAGCCGCTATGGCGCTACCCGGACCTCGGCCCGCACGTGCAGTATCTCGCCAATATCGTCAAGCGCACGCTGACTGAACAAATGCGCGAAGAGTCGCGCTATCTGCGCAGTCACGCGCGGGCTCGGCAGGCCGTCAAGGAAATCGTGGAGATGCCGGACCACCAAGCCGACCGCGTGCTCCGTTCGATCGAGCAAAACCAGGGGCAACTCAGCAACGTCCTGGCCAAGGAAATGCCGGTCCTGCAGCAAGTCGGCGTCTGGCCCGCCATCGTGGACGCAGTATCTTCGGCCTTTCGCGACGAGGAATCGACCGATCCCGCAGTCGTCGATCGCTATCGGCCGGAGCGGCCGGCGGGACAATAGTAAGCGCGCGACGTCACGACCACTCTTCCGGCGGCATCGCGCCGCCGTCGTCCTCCCAATGCGGCTCGGCCGCCCCTTCCCCGTGGCCCGTCGTGATCTTCCCGCCGCCGCGTTCGTTGCGCCGCCCACCGTCACGCGACGTCGCGGCACGTACCCGCGCCCGCGTGCGTGTCGGCGCCACGGTCCGCTGCTCGCCGCCACGGCGCTCGCCGGTCGAAGCCGCATCCTTGGTCTGTCGCGCATTCGAAGCTGCGTTCATGGATCCTCTCCTGTGTGATTGATCGAAGCCGGTCGCCCGAACGCCGCAATTTCGGTGCCGCGCGCCGGGCAAGCGTCTTGCTTCCCGCGTTCGTACCGCAACCGTTGCCGGAGGCGACCATGCCGACAGACCACAGCGCACCGCCCGCGATGCGCCATCGCCTCGGCGAATGGATGGCCCGCGAGGAATCGCATATGGCCGCGTACCGCGAAAAAATTGCGAACCAGGCGCGCGCGCATGCCGGCGAACGGCTGCGCACGCCGGCCGTGCAGGCGCTCGCGCGGCTGTTCGACGACGACGCGGTGCTGCGCATGAGCCTCACCCGCGCAATCGACGAGGCGCTCGAATCGGGCCGCACGCTCGGCTACGCATCGATCGGCGAGTTGATGACGGTGATCGATCACCTGATGACCTATACGCCGCCGTTCAGCGAAACGAGCCTGATCGTGTGCCCGTTGAACGCGTTCCTCGACTGGCCGATGTGCATGCCGTCGGGCCACGCGGTGTTTCGCGACGCGACGGTCAACGCGCACCTGAAGGACGTGCTGAACGTGTGGTGCGACTTCCTCGGCGGCCCGCATTCGTGCACGCATCTCGACACGTCGGCGCCCGACGGCTGGTTCTGCGACGAAGCGTGCAAGCGCCTCGGGCTGTCGCAGTTCCAGTATCGCGAGAACCAGCCGCACTGGGGCTTCGACTCGTGGAACGACTTCTTCACGCGCCGCTTTCGCGCGGGCGCGCGGCCGATCGCAGCGCCGGACGATTCGCACGTGATCGTCAGCGCATGCGAGGCCGCGCCGTATCACGCCGAATCGAACGTGAAGCTGCGCGACACGTTCTGGATCAAGGGCCAGCCGTACTCGCTGCGCGACATCTTCACGCCCACGCGGCTGCCGCTCGCCGAACGCTTCGTCGGCGGCGACCTGTACCAAGCGTATCTCAGCGCATACAACTATCACCGCTGGCACGCGCCGGTGCGCGGCACCGTCACGCACGCCTACCGGGTCGACGGCACCTACTATTCGGTCGCGGAAGCGGAAGGCCCGGACCCGGCCGGGCTCAACGATTCGCAGGGCTACATGACGGCCGTGGCCGCGCGCGCGGTGGTCGCGATCGAGAGCGACGATCCGGGAATCGGCACGGTGGCAGCCGTGTTCGTCGGGATGGGCGACGTGTCGTCGTGCGTGATCGAGGTCATGCCGGGCCAGCGCGTCGACAAAGGGGACGAGATCGGCTATTTCCAGTACGGCGGCTCGACCTTCTGCCTGCTGTTCGAGCCCGACGTGATCGACCGCTTCCTGCAAGCGCCGCCGTTCGACGGCGATACGCCGGTCGTGCAGGTCAACGCGTCGGTCGCGATCGCGCGCTGAGCGACGCCAAGCGACGCCGGGCGACCTCACGCGTCGGCGCTGCTGAATCCACGCCCGACCTGCCGCTGCATGCACTGCACGATCGACAGCCCGTTCGGCGTCAGGGCGAGCCGGCGCGCGCCCGATTCGTCTGAATGTATCTCGATCAGGTGTTGCTCCATCAGCGAGACGATGTCTTCGCGGTCGGCCTGGATCTGTTCCGGCGCGCGGAGTACCAGGAACAGCGCGGCAAATTCATGGGCGGTCAGCATGTTGTCTCCCTATTGGCTCTTGGCGCGATGCGGTGGCCGCATCGCGATGGCGCGGCCGCGAATCGTGCGCCGCAATCGGGAATACATGCAGGGAGCGTGCCAGTATGTGGGAAAACGAAGCTCCAGGAGCAGCCGGCGCGCGGCGCGATCTGTCACTCCAGGCCGCTCGGGAGCCGCTGCAAAGTTTTCAACGGCATGTAATGGCGCGCCAACAGGAGCATGACGCGGAACCCGTGCTCGAGCCACTTTGCGCGGCTCACGACTTCCGCGAGCGGGCCAGCCCGGCCCGCGCGGTATTGCCCGCCGCGTTGTCGCGCGCACGGAAATAGCCACTGTGCAGTTCCACACCGCCCTTGCCATCGGCGAGCACGTCCTTGCACGCTGCCTCGATGCGCGCGCGGCCGCGCTCGAACGCGTCGCGCAAGTCGTCTTCCAGCGCGGAGCGCGCACCGAAATGATCCTCGAGTGCTTCCACCGTGATCGCGCACGTCAGCGGCTTTCCGTCGACGTCGACGACGAAGCGCATCTGCAGCGTCGCGCCGTCGAACTCGGGCGGCGCATCGGTCAGCGTCACGTGGTGAACGGAATCGGCCGGCATCGCTCACGCTCCGTGCGACGCGAGACACTGCACCAGCGCGCCGTTGAATGCGGGCAGGTCGTCGGGCATGCGGCTCGTGATCAGGTTGCCGTCGCGCACGACCTCCTGGTCGACCCACTTGCCACCCGCGTTGCGAATGTCGTCCCGCAGGCTCGGCCAGCTCGTCATCGTGCGGCCGTCCACCAGCCCGGAAGACACGAGCAGCCAGCCGCCGTGACAGATCGCCGCGATGGGCTTGCCCGCGCCGACGGCCGCGGTCACGAATTCGCGCGCGGCCGGCAGCATCCGGATCGTGTCGCCGTTGACGACGCCGCCCGGCAGCACGACCGCGTCGTAGTCGCCTTCGCGCGCATCGTCGAACGTGCGGTCGACCTTCACGCGCTCGCCCTTGTCGACGTGCCTGAGCCCCTGGATCTCGCCGCGCTTCTGCGAAATCACGTCGACCTGCGCGCCTTCGGCCATCAGCGCGCGCTGCGGTTCGACCAGTTCGGCTTCCTCGAAACCGTCGAGCGCGAGTATCGCTACCTTGCATTGGTCCAGCTTGCCGGTCATGGAACGCTCCCTGTCGTGTTGCGGCACCCGTCGTGCCGTGTCCGTGGCGCAGCAAGCGGCGTGCCGCGCCCCTGCGGATTCGGGCAGTACGACCCCGTTTCGGTGGGGCGCGACCCGCAATCGGCGATCGACGGTGCGCGGGCGTGCCGCCTCGCGGCGTGCGCCGGCCGCGTCACATCGCGCCGCGCGGCATCTGCAAAGATTTCAACGGAATGTGTAACGCGTCCGCATTCAGCGGGATCGCCAGCGGCCTTCGTACGAGGTGCGCCCGGGCCGCCCCGCCGCGCTCACTGCAGGTGACGCGCCGCGTCGAGCATCGCGTCGGTCAATTCGACCGTCAGCGTCAAGTCGTCGGTCACGTCCGGCAGCGCGTCGAGCGTGGCCTGCACGCTCTCGTGCAGCATCGCGTGCACGCGCATGCGCGCGCCTTCGTCGAGGTCCGCGTAGCGCTCCATCGTGTCGCAGTCGAGCGCGAGCACGACCGAGTGCCGCGCGGTATCGGGCGGCGCATCGGGCGGGAGCGCCCACGCCGCCTGAAACATGATCCTGCCGGTCTCGACGTCGAGATGAACGGTCGTGTCGAGTTCGTCGGTATCGACATCGCTGTCCAGGTCGCTCGGGTCGAACGAGGTCCGGTCATTCGATTGCATGATGTCCTCCTGCGTGGTGGCGGCATGCCGGCCCCCGGCCCGCGTCCGCCATCGCGCCGCGCCGGCCGGGCCGGCGCGGCGCCGTGATCGTCAGTAACCGCTGGAGCCCGCGCTGCCGGTGCCGCCCGTGCCGGTGCCGCCCTGGCCCGCGCCCATGCCGCCCGTGCCGGCGCTGCCCATCCCGGTCGCGCCCGCCCCCGCGCTACCGCCGCCGTTGGCGCCGCCCGTGCTGCCGCTGCTGCCGGTACCGGCACCGCTCGGGCCGCCCGGCTTGGCGGGCACGTGCGGGCGGCCGTGCGAACGTGTGCCGCGCGGCTCCTGCATGCGAGTTGCCGGCGGCGGCGTGGCCGTATTGCCATTCGACATGGCGCCGCCGGTGTCCTGTGCCGACGTATCGGGCGGCGACAGGATCGGCGCGCCGGTGCCCTCGCCCGGGCGCTGCGAATTCTGTGCCCACGCGGCCGGTGCGGCGGCGACTAGCGCGACGGCCGCGCACGCGACGATGCGGCACGCGGCAGATTTCGATTCGGATGCTGCGTTCATGAAATGTTCTCCCTCGATGGAACCGCTGTCGTGGAAATGCCTGCGCATACGATTCAGCAAGGCCCGTGCCGTCAACGATGCGCGGCACGCGGCTTGCGACGCCCACGACCAGTCATCCATCCCGATTCCGTACGGAGTCCTGCCATGCCTTCAGCTTCCCATCCGCACGGCAAACGCGCGACCCGCCGCGCGGGCCGTGCGCGCAGCAACGACCCGCATCACCGCAAGCGCTGGTCCGCCGGCGTCATGCAGAAAAGCGATGCGCTCGACCTCGAGCCCGAAATCTTCAAGTCCGACGATCCGGGCAAGATCGCGGCGTCTCTCAAGCGTTCGGCCGAACACAGCCGCCGCCGCAAGGCGTCGCCGTTTCAGTCGGCGATGTCGATGCTGAACTTCTACGTGAACCGCGCGGGCCGCAATCTGCCGAAAACACGCCGCGCGACGCTCGAACGCGCGAAGCGCAAACTGCGCGAGGCGTTCGGCCGCAAGCCGTGACGCCACGCGCCTGCTCCCTATCGACCTGCTCCGCTCGCCCGCATGCATGAAACGCAGTGGTATCTGATCGTCGGCGCGGTGCTGATGGGTATGGGCATCGCGACGTCGGCGCTGCGTCGTCTGCCGTGCAGCGCCGCGATGATCTATCTCGCGCTCGGCGTCGCGCTCGGCCCGTCCGGCGCCGGGCTCCTGCAGCTCGACATCGAGCGCGACGCGCAACTGCTGCGCGAGATCGTCGAGGTCGCGCTGCTGGTGTCGCTGTTCGCGATCGGGCTGCGGCTGCGCGTGCCGCTGTCCGACACACTGTGGCTCGTGCCGTGCCGGCTCGGCCTGCTCGCAATGATCGCCACGGTGCCGCTGCTCGCCGGCTGCGCGGTGCTGACGCTCGGGCTCGGCTGGGGCCCCGCGCTGCTGCTCGCGGCAATCCTCGCGCCGACCGACCCGGTGCTCGCGCACGACGTGCAGGTGCACGATCCGGGCGATCGCGACCTGGTGCGCTTCGCGCTGTCCGGCGAAGGCGGGATGAACGACGGGATCGCGCTGCCGTTCGCACTCGCCGGCCTCGCGCTGTGCGGCGCGCCCGACACGCCGCACGCGCGGCCCGCGCTGTCGGGCTCGTTCGCGCTCGCCGCGCTGTGGGGCATCGCGGGCGCGGCCGTGATCGGCGGCGTGCTCGGCGCGGCCACCACCAAGGCGATCGGCTGGCTGCGCACCCGCTATGCGCAGGCGCTCGGCTTCGAAAGCTTCTTCGCGCTCGCGCTGATTGTGCTGTCGTTCGGCGCCGCGCAACTCGCGCATGCGTTCGGCTTCATCGCGACGTTCGCCGCGGGCGTCGCGATGCGCCGCGTCGAGCATCGCGCGAGCGGCGACCGCCGGCCGCGCGAAGTGATCGGCCGGATCGATTCGGAAGACGTGGTCGCCACCGAGAAACATCCGGAAAAAGTCCACGCGTTCATGGCCGAATCGGTGCTCGATTTCACGATCGAGCTCGAACGGATCGCGGAAGCGCTCGTGATGACGATGATCGGCAGCGTGCTCGGCACGCTGTCGGCGCCGCTCGTCACGTGGGGCGCGGTTGGGCTGGCCGTCGCACTGTTCGTCGCCGTGCGGCCGCTCGCGGTGCTGCTGACGCTCACCGGCTCGCGCGCGACGCATGCACAGCGGCGGCTGATGGCCTGGTTCGGGATACGCGGGATCGGCTCGTTCTACTACCTGCTGTTCGCGCTTGAACATGGGCCGTCCAGCGCGGTGCGGCCGCTCGCGGCACCGGTGCTCGCCGTCGTGTCGGCATCCGTGATCGCGCACGGCATATCCGCGACGCCGCTGATGGACTGGTATTACCGGCTGCAGCACCGGCGCTGACTGCGTCACGACGTACCGAGCCGCGCGCGCATCTGCGCGGTGATCCGCTGGCGCGTATCGTCATAGCCTTCCCAGGGATCGCGCTTGAGCCGGTCGAGGCGTGCGTGCAGCGTGTCGATCGTCCATTGCGCGCCGCCCGTCGTGTCGGGCACCTCGTCCCAGCGCAGCGGCACCGACACGCCCATCCCGGGCCGCGCGCGCGCCGAATACGCGGCGATTGTGCTCGCGCCGCGGCCGTTGCGCAGGTAGTCGATGAAGATCTTGCCGCGCCGGTGCTTCGGACCCATCGTCGCGGTGAAGCGATCGGGCAGCGCGCCCGCGACGTGCTGCGCGACCGCGCGCGAAAAATCCTTAACGTCGTCCCATCCCATGTGCCGCGTGATCGGCACGACGACGTGCAGCCCCTTGCCGCCGCTCGTCTTGCAGAACGACGCGAGACCCAATTCATCGAGCAGCCCGCGCACGAGCTGCGCGGCCTCGATCATCGCGCGCCACGGCAGCGCCGGATCGGGATCGAGGTCGAACACGATGCGATCCGGCCGCTCGATGTTCGACGCGTGCGCGTTCCATGTATGCAGTTCGATCGTGCCCATCTGCGCGGCGCCGAGCAGCGCGTCGACGCTGTCGAGCGACAGCAGCGAGCCATGGCCCGGATCGAGCCCCTCGTGCTGCGTGACGAACGGGATCTCGCGGCGCTCCGCGTGCTTCTGGAAGAACAGCTCGCCCGCGATGTCGCCGGGCGCGCGCACGAGCGACACGGGCCGGCCCTTCAGGTCCGGCAGCAGCCACGGCGCCACCCATTTCCAGTAATGCGCGAGATCGATCTTGCGCGTGCCGCTATGCGGATCGAGCACGCGATCGGGATGCGTCATGCGCACGCGGCCGAGCTGGTCGGAGCGGGTATCGTCGGCCGCAGCGCGGAGGGATGCGCGTGAACGCGCAGGGTGCTTGCGGTCGCCCGAATCGCGATCGGCGTGCGACGCGTGCTTGCGTTCGTTGTCATGCGCGATTTGACGCGGGTCCATCGCCACCTCCGTTTCCGTATGCTTCGATACTTCGCGTACGATCTGCACCGCCGGCTTGTCCTCGCGCAACGCGATGAACGCGGCCTGGCGCACGATACCGTCGCCGGTCCATTCCGCGAATTCGCATTCGGCGACGAGCGTCGGCTCGATCCAGTGCACGCGCGTGCGCGTGCGTTCGCGCGGCGGTGGATCGAACGGCGTCGTGTCGCGCTTGTGCTTGCGCAGGATCGCCGCGAGCCGGTCGAGCATTCGCGCGTCGAAGCCGGTGCCAACGCGGCCGACATAGCGCAGCGGCATCGGCCCGCGCCGCCGCCTGCCGTCCGGCGCCGGTTCGTGCACGCCGAGCAGCAGCGCGCCGAAGCCGTGCCGGCTGCCGGACGGCTCGGTATAGCCGCCGATCACGAACTCCTGCCGGCGCCGGCACTTGAGCTTGATCCAGGCGGGCGAGCGGCCGGCCCGATAGCGCGCGTCCGCACGCTTGCCGATCAGCCCTTCGAGGCCGGTATCGCACGCGCTCGCGATCAGCGATGCCACGTCGTCGCCGAGATCGGGCGAAAAGCGCAGCCGCGCGGGATCGCTGTCGGCGAGCAGCGGTTCGAGCAACGCGCGGCGCGCGGTGAGCGGCGCGTCGCGCAGGTCGTAACCGTCGAGACAGGGCAAGTCGAACACGAACAATGTGACCGCGTCCGAATGCCCCGCGCCGAGCGCATTCTGCAGCGCCTGGAAATCGGGAAGACCGTTCCCGCCGAGCACGACGGCCTCGCCGTCGAGCCAGGCGTCGTCGACGTCGAGCGCCGCGAGCGCGTCGCGTTGCGCGCGCAGTTTCGCCGTCCAGTCGCGGCCTTCGCGCGTCATCAGCTTCACGTGCCGGCGCGTGCCCTTCCCCGAAATGCACGCGAGGATTCGGTAGCCGTCGAACTTCAGTTCGTAGCGCCAGTCGCCCTGCGTCGGCGGACCGTCGACCAGCGTCGCGAGCTGCGGTGCGACGCGTTCGGGCAGCGGTGCGCGCAGAGCGCCTTCGATAACGGAAGGATCGGCGGGCAAGCGGGCGTGGTCGTCGTGGCGTGCGGCGCGGTTGCCGCGTTTGTCGCGTTCGCCGGTCTTGTCGCCCCGGCCACGCTGCGAACGGCGCGCACGCGTCGAACCGCCGCTGGAGTCCGCCCGCGCCGCCGACGCCTGCGCCGACGCCGACGCCGACGCCGCACCATCATGCACGCTCCCCGGCCGCTCGCCGACGACGTCGAATCCATCCGCGCCGCGCGCGTCGTCGTCGCGCTCCTTGATCAGCAGCCACTGCTCCTGCCGCCCCTGCTGGCGCCCGCTGCGCACGAGCGCCCAGCCGCCGTGCAGCTTTTCGCCATCGAGCCGGAACGTCAGCTTGCCCGCGCGGTAGCCGTCGCGCGCCTGCGCGAGGCCGCCGTCGGGCGTCCACGTGCCTTCGTCCCACACGATGACCGACCCCGCACCGTAATGCCCGGCCGGAATCTCGCCTTCGAACGATGCATATTCGAGCGGATGATCCTCGACATGCACGGCGAGGCGTTTCACCGACGGATCGAAGCTCGGCCCCTTCGGCACGGCCCACGACTTCAGCGTGCCGTCGAGTTCGAGCCGGAAGTCATAATGCAGGCGCCGCGCATGATGCTCCTGGATCACGAAGCGCAGCGGATGACGGGAGCGCGAAGCCGGCCGCGCATCGGGCTTTGCGTCGGGCTTTGCGCTGGCCTTCGCGCTGGCCTTCGCACGCCGGCGTCCATGCGCGCCTTCGGGCTCCGGCGTCGCACCGAAGTGGCGTTTGCGGCGATACGGATCGAGCTTGCCGGCCATCGCGTCACCTCATGTCGGGCGGCATCATGCGGCGTGCTTGCGGCGCGCAGCGGTTTTCTTCTCCGCATGCGCTCCCGTCGCAGCGCGTTTCGCGGCCGGCCGTTTCGCCGCGGCCTTCGTGGTCGCGCCCTTCGACGCCGCCTTCGACGCCCCCTTCGCAGCCGGCTTGCGGCGCCCGCCGCCGCGCGACGGTGAAGACGAAGCGTCCGCGTCCACATCGCTCTCGTCGTCCGCATCGCGCAGGTCCGCCGCATGCGCGCCGCCGCCCCCCTTCAGGCTGCGCTTCAGCAGCTCGGTCAGGTCGACCACGTTGGCCGCCGCGCGCCCCGTCTGCGGCGGACGCTCCTCGATTTCCTCGATCTTGCCCGCACGCACCTTGCGCTCGACCAGCTCGAGGATGTCGTCGCGAAACGTGTCGTGATACTCGTCGGGCGCCCATTTGCCCGACATGTCGTCGATCAGCTTCTTCGCCATCCCGAGTTCGCGCGCGGTGACGCCCGCGCGCTTCGCATCGTCGGCGGGCACCGACAGCTCGTCGAGCGGCCGCAACTCTTCCTGCCAGCGCAGCGTGTCGAGCGCAAGCAGCGGCCCGACCGGAATCAGCGCGCCGAGATGCTGGCGGTCGCGCATCACGACGAGCGCGATGCCGATCTTGCCGCTGTCCTTCAGCGCGTCGCGCAGCAGCGCATAGACCTTCTCGCCCTTGCGGTCCGGCACGAGGTAGTACGGCGTGTCGAGATACAGGAACGACACCGCGTCCTCGTCGACGAAGGTCAGGATGTCGACGGTCTGCGTCGACTCGGGATTCGCCGCGCGGATTTCCTCGTCGGTCAGCACGACGTAGCGCTCCTTCTCGTACTCGTAGCCGCGCACGATGTCCTCGCGCGTGACCTCCTTGCCGGTGCGCTTGTTGATCTGCCGGTAGCCGACCGGATCCATCGAGCGCTTGTCGAGCAGCCGGAACGACGGCTTCACGGTACGCGTCGCCGGGAACAGCTGCACGGGCACGTGAACGAGCCCGAAGCTGATCGCGCCTTTCCATATCATCCGCGGTGCCATGCCTGTCCTCCTTTGCTGCGTGCGCGCCGCCCGGCCTGGCGGGCGCCCGTGCGGCATTACGCGGGTCGCTCCGCCGCCTGCCGTTCACGAGTCCGCACGCGACGTCGGCCTATGTCGTCCGGGCACGTGCGGAGCACCGCGTCGGGATCGGCCGCGTGCCCGACCCGTTCGGCAATCCGCTCAAGGATCCGTTCAGCAATCCGCTCGCGATCGAAGTGCGTGACCTTCTCGCGCACGATGAAGTCTTCGAGCAGCGACGGGCCGCGCGCACCGGCGCGCAGCGTGTTCTGGTTGCCGGCGATGCGCAAGCCCCGGTTGGTGCGCGGCGCCTCGCCGTCGGGCCGCACGCGATTCTCGTCGAGCTGGCGCGACTTCGGGCTGTCGGGCGGCTGCAGGCTGGGCGGCGGAGTGCCGGATGGAGGGGGATTCGTCATGCGCGCGTCCTCGTATCGGTTCGATAAAGGGCGACGGCGGGCGCGACCGAATTGCGGCGCACGCGGGGCCGTCGCGGGAAACGGACGAGCCGCGCAGTGCAACCCGCGACGGACCGGCCGCGATGTCGCTGCAGGCGGCGGCGGCTGCGTCAGGGCGCGCGCAACGCGCGATCGAGTTCGGCGCGCGTCACGTCGAGCGCGACGCTGCATTCGATCTCGGCGTCCTCGACGCGCGGCTTCTGTTCGTCCACCGCGCGCCGTGCGAGGTCGCACAGCAGGGTGCGCACGCGCAGCCGATCGGCCGCGCCGAGCGATGCATAGCGTGTGAGCACGTCCGGATCGAAGTGCAGGTCGACCACGCAGCGCCATTGACGCGCGCTTTCGTCGGCTGGCACACGCACCCACGACACCTGAATCGTCAGCCGACCCGATGCGTCGTCCGCATGCACGACGAGGGTCGACTGCGACGGAAATCCGTTCGCGAGCGCATTTTCGAGTTCCGCGATGCGCTGCGAACGGTCGGGCGTGACCGTCATCGTCGCACGACGCCCAGCAGCAGCGTGACCAGGAAGATCACGATGAAGATGTAGAACAGAATCTTCGCGATCTCGGCCGCGCCCGCCGCGATGCCGCCGAAGCCGAACACGGCGGCGATGATCGCGATGACGAAGAAGATGATGGCATATCGAAGCATGAATTCCTCCCGAGTCCTGGAGAACGGCGATTGTCGACGCGCGTCGACGCCGATCAAGCATCGTGCTTGTGCTTGGGTTTGCCGTGGGTCGGCGTCGAAGCCATTTTCTCGAGCTCCTTCTCGGTCATCGATTTGGCCATCGACTTCGAAGGCGACTTCAGGTCCTTCATTTTGGTTTCACCGCGTTTGGCCGACAGGGCGGCCCCTGCGGCGCGCTGCTGTGCCTGGGACTTGGCTGGCATGACGTTCCTCCTCTCGGTGGCGCGCGCGACGGCCGCGGCATGCGGGCCGCGCGCGGTTCGGACGGTATCGTCATGCGGCGTCGCGCCGGCGCAGTTCGGCCGGCGGAATCTTCATCGCCTGGCGATACTTGGTCACCGTACGACGCGCAAGAAGGATGCCGCGGCCCGCGAGGTTCTGCGCGAGCGCGACGTCGGACAGCGGCTCGGTGTGGCACTCGGCCGCGATCATGTCGCGGATCAGCACCTTCGCGGCCGCTGCCGAACACACGCCCTTGCCTGCCGCCTCGAGCTTGCGCGGGAAGAAATGCTTGAACTCGAACGTGCCATGCGGCGTGGCCATGTACTTGTTGCCCGTCGCGCGCGACACGGTCGACTCGTGCAGGTCGAGCTCTTCCGCGATGTCGCGCAGCACGAGCGGCTTCATCGCGATCTCGCCGTAGCGGAAGAAATCGCGCTGCCGCGCGACGATGCATTCGCCGACGCGCTGGATCGTGTCGAAGCGCTTCTGCACGTTGCGGATCAGCCAGCGCGCTTCCTGCAGTTGCTGGCCGAGCGGCGAATCGCGCTCGCCGCTCGACTGCGCGAACAGCGTCGCATAGCGTTCGTGCAGCCGCGCACGCGGCAGCACCGCCGGGTTGATCGTCACGATCCATTCGTCGCGCACCTGGCGCACGATCACGTCGGGCACCACGTAGTCACCGCGCGTGCTCCCGTAGTGGTTGCCCGGGCGCGGATCGAGCCCGCGTACCAGCGCGCACGCGGCATGCATCGTCGGCTGGCTGCAGCCGACGCGCCGCTGGATCTCCGCCGTCTCGCGCCGCCCGAGCCGTTCGAGATGCTCGCGCGCGATCGCCTTCGCTTCCGCGAGCGCCGGCGTGCCGGCCGGAATCGCGTCGAGCTGCAGCACCAGGCATTCGGACAGCGAGCGCGCCGCGATGCCCGGGCGATCGAGCATCTGCACGAGCCGCAGCGCGACCGCGAGATCCTGTTCCGACAGCAGCAGCGCCGGATCGGCCGCGACGAGCAGCTCGGCCAGCTCCTGACGCAGGTAGCCGTCTTCGTCGAGCGCGTCGATCACGATGCGCGCGGCCTCGCGGTCGCGCCGGTTCAGCGGATAGAGCCGCAGCGCGTCGTGCAGCTGCTGGTGCAGCGACGGCTCCGCCGCCATCCATTCGCCGGGCGACAGGTCGCCCGCGTCGTCGGCCTGGCGGCCCGTGCCGCGCGGCGCCGGCGCGGCCGTGTACGACACCTCGCCGTCCGGCGGACGCACCTCCTCGCGCTCGGGCGCGGGCTCCGGCGCCGCGGCTTCGGCCGGGTGTTCGGGCGCGTCGGCGGCGGCTTCGTCGTCGCCCTGGCCATCTTCGAGAAATGGATTCGAGTCGAGCGCCTGCCGCAATTCCTGCTGGAATTCGAGCGAAGACAACTGCAGCAGGCGAAGCGACTGCTGAAGCCTCGGCGTGAGTGCCAGATGCTGTCGCATCTGGAGCGCAAGCGTGACTGACATCATTGCCCTCCTGATGGGTGTGCGCAATTCGTGTGTCGGAATCCACGCAGCTTCCATGCCAGCGGGGCAAATCGCCGTCCGGCGCGGTTCTCGCGGGTTCGTACCCCGTCGCGTCGCGCCGTCGGAACCGCTTTTTTACAAGCGGCGGGAAGTTAGGAGGCACGGAATTCGCGCAGGGCCGCACGCGGGCGCCCGGGGCTGCGGCGCGTCGCCGTCGCGCAGGCGAACTATTCGTGCGGGCTCACCGTCGTGCTCCTGCGCGCGCGTCACGCCGCGCGGCGCGTGATGCGCGCGCTGCGTCCCGTCAGTACAGCGTCGGCGGCGGCGTGCCTGGCATCTGCTGGCCACTCTGCACGCCGTTCGGTCCCGGCGGCGGCACGTCGGCCGCTTCGCCGCCGGTCGCGCCCGGAGGCATCGTGTTGTGCGGCGACGGACGCGTGTCGTAGCGCGTATTCGCGTCCGGCATCGTCGTGGTCGGCGACGCGCCATGGCCGTCGGGCGGCGCCGGCGGCGCGCCGCGCGTGCCGTAGGTGGCCTGCGGTTGCGTGCATGCGCCCAGCGCGCACACGGCGGCGAACGCACAGGTGCCCACGCGTATCGTCTGGATCAGTTTCATCGGAATCCTCCGTGGAATCGGCGGCACCTGCGCCGGCCGTGGCGGCACGGCTCAGAGCCGGTTGAAATGGAAATCGCCCGCATACGCGGTCGGTGCGCGGCGCGCCATCATCGTGTCGAACTCGGCCGCGACGCGCGTCAATGCGCCGCGTTGCCGCTCGACATCGGCCTGTTCGAGCGCCGCGAACGCGTCAGCGTCGAAGGTGACGGTCAGCGACGCCGGATGGCCGTCGACGCGAAAGCCGAAATGCAGTGCGCCGGCCGGCTGCTCCTCGACGTGGAACGGCATCGCGCGCGCCTCGAAATGGCGGCCGAGCGTTTCGGCCACATCGCGCAACATGCCGGGTTTCACGCTGATGCTCATCGTGGGCCCTCCGTGGATCGGGTGAACGCCACTGGCGGAATGCCCGTCGGCGGCACGTGGATCGGCGGTTCCCGCGTCGGCGGCTCGCGTTCCGGCGGCGGCTGCTCCGGCGGGTCGCCCTCCGGGTCGTGATACGGTTCCGGCGTGCCGGGCGGCAAATCGTCCGGCACGGGCGGCTCGGGGTCCGGGTTGACGTCGGGCACCGGCGGCTCGGGCCGGTGTAGCGACTGGGTGCGGTGCGGGTTCATGGGCATGCGATCGTTGCGGTGTCCTCACGGGATCGGATCAGTTACGCGGCGCGCCTGCGCCGCTCGATGATCTACCGAACACATGGGCCGCAAGGTGCGTGCCGTCCGTGTACGGCGCCGTCACGCGCTGGCGCACATGCCGAAGCGCGGTGCGCCGTGCCTTCGCTACACCGCGCGCTGCAATTCTTTCAAGGGCATCGCGCTACGCTTCGTACGCGGCCATCACGAGCCACAGCTCGTGGTCGTCGTCGCGCACGCGCGCGGCGAGCGCATACGGATCGGCCGGCTCGCACGCGCGCTGCAGCGCGAACCGCGCCGGCTCGGTCGAGCCGAACGTCTCATCGAGCGGCCGCACATCGGCTTTGCCTTCGAACATCCGACGATCGGGCCGGTAGATCAGCGGCTCCTGTTTCCATGCGCTGAAATGGCTCTTCACCGAGTCGAACCCGCCGCCGCATACGTTGACTTCGTAGCGCACCCCAGGTCGCCGTTTTGGAATCGTCATCGTGCCTCCCGCTTGATCTGCGTGTGTGTGCGGCGCGCTGCGCCGCGCGTTGTCGTGTCGTCACCCGCCGCAGCGGCAAGTCGCGTGCCGCCTGAACGCAGCGGGCATGGCCGTTGCGTGATCAGCGCGTCATCGTCACCGACACGGAGGCTTGCCATGAAGGATTCGACCCGGTCCGGCCGCGACGCGCCGGCGCACGAACGGCATCCCGACCCGTCATCGCCGCTGAAGCAGCAGGACCAGACGAAGACGCGCCACTCGGAGCGTCATATCGACAAGCAGCTCGAGGACACGTTCCCCGCAAGCGATCCGCCCGCCACCGGCGGCGTCACGCGCATCGAGCCCGACACGCCCCCGGGCACGCACGACGACGGCCCGTGGCAGGACCCGGCCAGGCGCCGCGACGAATGACGTCGCGCTCGACAGACACCCCGTGCCGAACGGCACGCCGCTTGCTGAACCGGACGGCCCCGCTTCAACCCGCAAGGAGGATTTCATGCATCGCGTCAACGAAATCATGTCGCAGGACGTCGTGCACATCGCGCCCACCGACTCGATCCGTCATGCAGCGCAACTGATGGAGCGCTACGACATCGGCGCGCTGCCCGTGTGCGACAACAACCGGCTGATCGGCATGGTCACGGACCGCGACCTCGCTGTGCGCGCGATCTCGGCCGGCAAGTCGCCGGAAACGCGGATCCACGAAGTCGCGTCGGCTCCGATCGAATGGTGTTTCGAGGACGATTTGCTGGACGAGATCCAGCACTACATGGCCGACGCGCAACTGCGCCGCCTGCCCGTCGTCGATCACGACAAGCGCCTCGTCGGCATGCTGTCGCTCGCGGACATCGCGACGCGCACGGCCGGCCCCGCGCGCGACGACGTCGCGAACACGCTCGAGGGCGTATCGCAACCGAAGCGGACGTGACGGGGCGATCCTCGCCCCGCCCCGACCACCCGCGCGACCCGCAGGGCCCATCCCGGGCACGGTCGCGCTCCATGCAGCCTGGAGGACAACCATGCAGACTCCCGATCAAGGACGGACCCGCATCATCGGCAAGGGCGCCGCGACGGCAGCGGGCCCCGGCCCCGACGTGATGGCAGCCGACACGCTTGAAGGCGACAAGGTCTATACGACCGATGGCGACGACGTCGGCAAGATCAAGGACATCATGCTCGACGTGCGCTCGGGCCGCATCGCGTACGCCGTGCTGTCGAGCGGCGGCCTGCTCGGCATCGGCGACAAACTGCTCGCGATCCCATGGAGCGCGCTCACGCTCGATACCGAACGCAAGTGTTTCCTGCTGTCGGTATCGTCCGAGCGGATCAAGAACGCCCCCGGCTTCGACAAGGACCACTGGCCGGCGATGGCCGACCCGCAATGGGCCGAGCCGCTGCACGAGTACTACGGCAGCGCGCCGTACTGGAGCGCGGGCGACGAGCTCGGGCTGACCGATCCGACCGAGGAATTGAACGATCCGCGCACGCGCGGGCATCATTGACCGGTCACGATTTGGTTTGGCGGTGGTTTAGCCGACGGGCCCCGCGGATGCGGGGCTTTTTTTGGGCAGATTGCCGATCTACACGATCAGCCGTCCGCCTCGCGCAGATACCACGTCACCGCCCCTTGCCGGGTTGTTTCTGGCCCCGGCATCGGTTCGCCTTCCTTCAGCCGCTCCGTGCGCTTCAGGAACGGGCTAAACCAATCTCCGTCACGCGGGCACGGCTGGCCCGGATAGGCTCGCAGCACCCTTCCACCCGACGGCTGCGGTGCCTGCGGGGGCGGGGAAATGGCGGGTTCATCCATCGCTGGCCCAGACGGGAATGCAATCGGTTCAACCGGGCGCGGCGGCCAGATACCCGGTGCGTCGAACCGGCGCAGCCACTCGTTCGACGACATCTCGTCGAATCGAACTTCACCCACGATCGAGCCCATATGCAAGCAACGCAATTCGGGCACGCGTATTGGCTTCAAGAGCCGGTTCGCGGCCACATAGGCGGCCGGCTGCGGATCGCGCTCCGTCCAACCCAGCGACGGCCATTCGCCCGCCTTCACCATCACGCCGTTTGCGTAATCGATCAGCGATAGTCCGTTCGCCGCCTCGTCTTGGACTGCCCGTTCCAGCGCTTCCCGGCCGCCCAGTTTCTCTAGCCAGCTTCGGTGCAGGATCGTGTACCAGTTCACGCTCTTGATGCCTTCACGCAGTTCGTCGTGGGCCAGTGGATCACCGACGTCAAACCCTAGAAACTGCTCGGCTTGCTCAAATTCGAGATTCTCATAACGGTGGAACTCGTCGCATTGCTGAAAGCCCAGTCCGGCGTGACCATGTAACACGGGCAGCCGCATCGCCAATTCCGCCAGTAGCTTCTCGAAGGCCGCCCGGCCGTCGCCGCGCAGCACTTCGACGGGCAAATAGATTTGGAGGTAAGAAAGGTCTTTCCACGCCTCTTCCTTCAGGCTCATCTGCGAAAATCCTCGCATCCCCCAATCGCCGACGAAGTCATAACCCTGCCCCGACGACCACGTGAATTGGACAACATGGGTAGGTGGTTGCGTGCGCACTGATTCCGCAAATGCCGAAAAGCGCTCGGGCGTGTATTTGCCCCTCTTGCGCGGATGCTCCCAATAGCCCCAATGCAACCGCCGCCCCATGATTTCTTCTAGCCGCCGCATCACCCCGGCCAGCTCCGACCGGTTCGCTTGCGCATACGACTTCAGCAGGTAGAACACGATCACCAGCCCACCCTGCAACACGACCTTGTCCGGATCGTCCTCAGACCCGTAAGTGAAATGCCACTTCGCCGCGTCCCATTCCTCAAAGAATTCCATGTTTCCTCTCCTCTTAATCCGACAGATACAGCACGCGCACCGTCAGGTTGTGGTTCAGCATGTCCAGCATCCGCAGCGCGTCCTGCGTCATCCTTGGGGCCATGTTGTCGCTTGTTGGCGGCGTCTGTGCCGCTGCGTTATAGATCGCGGCATTGGCTGCCGCCGCCGTCACGGCAACCTTCCCGATCGGGAAACGCGCCAGTGTCTGCGCTCCGTGTCCAACCAATTCCACCGCACCGCCCAGTTCACCCGCAGCGCCGGCAAGCGCACCGGCTCCCGCAAGCGCCGCGCCGGCCGCCGCGCCCGCCAGCGGCGCACCGAGAATCAGCGTCAGTTGTTCCCGCAAGCGTCGCCGCTCCGCCTCCTCGCGTGCGGCCCCCTGCGAATCGTAGCTGTGCAACTCCGCCAGATATCGATGGTCATCAATCCGGCGGGCACCGTTCCCGAATACCCGCCGCACCGCCTGCTGCTCGGCCTCCATGTCTTGCAACAGCATGGCCGACTGAGGCAATTGCGCATGAAACTCTTTGAGCCGCTCCGGCGAGGTCACACCGCCCTTGACCGTGCGAAACACCGGCTCCGACTTACGCGCCTTATCCAGCCATTCTCGCCGTCGGCGCGGCGTCTTGCAGACCTTCGTTTCCAGTAGCCGAAATTTATTCCGATTGTTGTTCACAATCTTGTAGTAATCTCGCGTCTGCTCCGGCGTCAACGCGTCCCCCTCGAACTTGATTTCGATCAGGTAAGCAATGTTGTCGGCAGCAAACCGGGCTGATCCCGTGCGCCCCTTGTAGTCATGCAAACGAATTACGTCAGGAATGCGAAGCAACCCCGGTATCTTCGGCCGATCCATCGCCGTCCAGTCCCACCCCGTATCGGCGGAGCGCACCAGCCGATATGCTTCGCGTACCTCGTCAGGCGACAGGTTGTCCTCCAGATACGCAGTCGTCACCAGCGGCTCCGCCAAACCGATCTGCACCCACGGCAACGTGCCCGCATCGATGCCCGCCTGGAACGCCACGCGCCGCCGGATGATCTCGTAGCGCGATAGCGGCATGGTTGACGGCCGGAACGGCTCGCTGCAGCTCATGATGGCCTCGGGCGGCCGCCCACCGGCAGGCAGCATGTCGAAGCCGACCTCACCCCAATACGGCCATTGCCAGCGGCTTCCCTTGCTGTCGTAGTGCACCCAGCGCGACACCTGCCGCTGGCACAGCGCACGCCCCCGTGCATCGCGCATCGGGAACCGTTCCGCGAAGCCCGCTTTCTGGCACAGATACCAAAGGTCCATCGGGTTCTCGACGGGCAACACCGTGCCGGCTGCGTCCGGCCGCTTCGTCTGGCTACCCTTGCCGGGTTTCGGCACGTTCGGCGCTTGCTTGCGGGGCGGAGGGGTTGTATTTGTCATGATTGGCTCGCTCCCGTTTCACTGATGCGCGCAAAATCCAGCTTGTATTCCGCTTCGTCGTCCCAATACCGCGCCCGCACAAAATCCGCCGCGTCATCGGGCAGCGCCTCGCAATGCACGGGCGCAGTCGATTCCGCATAGGCCGTCACGGTATGTCCCTGCGCATTGGTGCGCCCCTCGACCACACGACCATCCGGATGCGTCAATTGATAAGCGCAGTCGGGCAGCGCCTTGCCCGCTCGATCCCGGAGGGTGTAGAACTCTTCGAAATCCGCACCGGGCATCCCCGGAAACGGCTTCGCGACCGACTCCGGGCCGAACGTTTGATGACTGCCTGCATAGACCGTGTGCTCACCGGCCGTCCGGACCATGTAACCCTGATCGCTGATGCGAACCTCCGTACTGCCGGCGTGCAGCACGATTTCCTTGGCCGCATGCAGGTGGATACTGTCAGTCATGCTTGTGATATGGATTGCCCTCTTGGCGGTCACGTCCATACCATCGGTCTGCGCCTCGATCCGTACTTTCCCCGCGGCGGCAACGAGTGCCATGCCTGCCTTGTGCACAAACAGCGAGAACGCATTCGACACGCTCGCGAACAGCGAACGCCCCAGGGCAATCCCGACATGCCGGCCGCTCGTGACCGCCACATCCTCTCCGCTCGCGATATGGGCGCTACGCTCGGCCGCGAAACTGATCCCCGCCGGCCCGGCCATCACAATGTCCGGTTCCGTCAGCTCCGGGAAGTCATCCGCGCCGCCGGACGGTGTTCCCCGAATCGCATCGTTACGCGCCTTGATCACACGGGTGACATCGCTCTGGTCCGTGCCACGTTGCTGTGCGTCGTGCTGTTGCGCCAAATTCGTCAGGCTTTCCTGCAGTTCGCGCGCCTGCGTCAGCCGGCCTACAGCCTCTTTGGCGTCCTTCGCGTGGCCAGGACCGCCCGGTTGACCGTCCGTCGACACAAGCAAACCCTTCAACGCTCGCACCACGCCCCAATCGTCGGTGCGAAGGTCGAAGCCTTTGCCGCGTGCATCCGCACGCCCCTTTTTTCGCGTAATGCGCCGGATGTTGCCGAGACTGAGTTGCGACGTACCGGCATCGCTCTCAATCTGCGTCTGGATTTGTTCCCGCGTATCGTCGATCGCGAGATGGCCGGATGCAGTGCCGTGGAATTCCTTGCCGCGCAGCACCGACAGCGCATGACTGTGCGGCAGGTCCAGCGCGGGCTGGCGGAACGCGTTGACGGCACTGCCGATAATCACCGGCAAATCCGGGTCGCCGTAGTAATGCGACACGGCCACTTCATGGCCGATACGCGGCAGGAACGTCGCGCCCATGTCCACGCCTTGCCACGGCGACAGCACGCGCAGCCAGATACCCGAATGCTCGTCGTGCCGGCCCTGCCGATCCCATTCGAACTGCACCTTGACCCGGCCGTATTGGTCCGTCCAGATTTCCTGTTCGGCGGGACCGACGACGATGGCCTTCTCCGGCCCGCTCATGACGGGCTTGCGGACGCTCCGTTCCAGGCGGAACGGCTCGTTCGTCGGCAACAGTTCGAACTGCGCATCGACGCGATACGTCTGCGCGCCGCCGGTCCGCCCCACGACTTCCTCAATGTCGAGCACGCACGACACAACGAGGTATTCGCGATTCGCCGCCTGCTGCGGATAGCCGGTCAACGTAAAGGTGTATCCGACCGTCAGGCCACGCAGATTCCCTTTCCCGTTCGCGCGCCGCCCCGTGCAACGCTGCGCCTCAAGTTGAACGTTTGCGAAGTGGTGCGCTTCACGAGCCGTATCGTTCGGCTGGCCCGTCAACCCTTGCGCGCCCGCGAGCGGCTGACTGTAATCGCCCCAACCGTATAGCTCGCCGTCGGCGCTTGCGGTCGGGCAAGGGTTTTCCGCCGTGGTCGCCAGATCGGCGCGCGGGCGCGTGTAGTCGTAATCCGTCACGGTCACGCGTCCGGGCGTCAGGCGGCTGGTCACGGACAGCGTGTGAATGTGTTCCTCGTCGATATGCTG